>JBBRFP010000018.1:0-13541 GCA_038241465.1 Cytophagales bacterium
TTTATGTCATTAAAACACACACGGAAGCAATTAATCCTATTGCTATTAACATAGAATTTTTATACCCGATACGACCGATGTACGAGGCCACAAAAAACGAAACGACTGCAATGCTCAGGTCTTTGAAGGCTTCCAGGACACTCGCTGATGAGGGCGACACTCCATAATTATTTTGCACCTGTAGAATGACAGAGCCCACGCTATTGAGTAGTATTGCAAAGACAAAATAGTTGAGAAACAAGGAGATCTTTATTTTCCAGTTAGACATGTGGAGAGGGTTACGAATAATTACATGAATGTAAATCGAAAAAATTTAATCACATAGTACCCATAGGCGGCATAGAATACAATAAGCATCTATGATGTAGAAATATCGCTTGCGAATTATTAAATGTCCAAGATTCGTTTTTTGTCAGCCTTGCCAATTCCATCCGGTAACTGTCTTTCAATTTCATTCTTTAGTGCATCCAGCAATGTGGTGCGATGAAAATTCTTGTTGACAACAAGACTGATTTCGCGCACAGGTTTTGGGTGGGCGAACTCTCTGATCTTTTCTTTTTGTCTTTTGCTTAGATCCAGCGTTGCCAGATGTGGCAGAATAGTAATGCCCTGGTGATGATCGACCAGATTCTTGAGCGTTTCAATACTTCCAGTTTCATAGTGAAGGCGGTCACTTTCGAAGTCTTTTTTCTTAAGCTCACAAAGATCGAGGACCTGGTTGCGGAGACAGTGACCTTCCTCTAATAACCAAAGTTTGCTTAGATCAATATCTTTTGGCAATAAATATTTCTTTTTCGAAGCCTTTTCACTGGCTGCTGTATAGGCAAAAAACTCTTCGTAGAAGACCGGATACTCTTCGAGGCGGGGGTCTTTCAGTGGAGTTGCCAGCAAGCCAATATCAGTATCACCGTTTTTCAAGGAGCTGATAATTTCATCCGTCACCAGTTCTCGAATGCTTATTTTTAGTAATGGGTACTTTTCAGCAAATGATTTAAGAAAAAGCGGTAGCAAGTAAGGAGCAAGAGTTGGAATAACCGCCAATTTCATTTCACCGGAGATTTCGTGTTTCAATTGCCGGGAGAATTCTTTTAGACGATTAACATCAGCCATGATCTGCCTTGCTCGTACGATCACTTCTATTCCTTCCGGTGTTGGCACTACTGGCTGCTTACTCCGGTCAAAGATGCGGATCCCCAACTCTTCTTCCAATTTTTGCACCATCATACTGAGCGTGGGCTGAGTTACGAATGTCTTTTCAGCAGCTTTTGCAAAATGGCGATAAGTATCAATCGCGATGATATACTCGAGCTGATGAAAATTCATAGGTATAGATTTTATCTATGTAAAGATAAATACAATCGGTTTGATGTATAAGCGATGAAAAAGAGACATGATTTGAGCCAAACGTGAGGTAAATACGTCATGGCGAACGCCAGAAAGTTGATAGTAAATTTATTGAGAGATCGAGAAATGATACCCGATCCCCTTCATTGTGATAATCTCCACGGCTGCATCTTCTTTTAAATAGTCCCTTAACTTTGTTACGTATACATCCAGATTACGCGAATTGAAAAAGGAATCATCTCCCCACACCCGCATGAGTACGTCTTTACGGGTGACAACTTTATTCATGTTTTCTGAGAGTACCTGAAGCAACATTGCTTCTCTGTGGGAAAGCTTACGAATACTTTCGCCTTTCTTTAATTCATACCGATTTGGGACGAAGATATATTTCCCCAACGCAAATACTTCTGGAATTGGAGTGCCGTCGTTTTTATTCCAGCGCAGTAGATTGTTAATCCGGACTATAAGTTCCTCAATGCTGAAAGGCTTCTTCAAGTAGTCGTTGCCTCCAACTTCAAAACCTTTGACAAGGTCATCTGTCTGCGTTTTGGCAGTTACAAAGATGATTGGTATTCTTGGATTGATCTGACGGATGTTTAGCGCAAGGGAGTATCCATCTTTGTTTGGCAACATAATATCCAGAACGCAAATGGCAGGTTGAGTTTTATTAAAAAGATCCATTACGTCCTTTCCATCATTGGCCATATTAACCTCAAAGTTGCGACTTTCAAGACTCTCTTTGACAATCCGGCCAAGGAAGGGCTCGTCCTCAACATAGAGTATTTTAATCTTGGTCATGCGTCGGGATTTTCTCGTGGAAGAACAATCTTAAACGTGCAACCCTTCCCTGACTCGCTCACCAATGAAATTTTTCCATGATGCGCTTTCACCACACTTTCAACATAGCTAAGCCCGAGACCATAACCTTTGACCGTATGAACGTTGCCTGTTGGCATTCGAAAAAACTTTTCAAAGATCTTATCATGAAATTCTTTTGGAATACCAAGGCCATTGTCTGCCACCGAGAGTGAAATGGAATCTCCGTTATCAGTGAGCTGAACATTGATCTTCGGTTTTACCGGGGTGTACTTTATGGCATTATCCAATAGATTATAGATCACATTTGTCAGGTGGACAATACTTCCGTCGACTATAAAATTTCTTCCGGTTTTTTTAAATTCTATACTCGTCTGATTTTTCTCAGTCAGCAACGTCATAGAATTGAGTATTTCATCAATCATTTTTTCGAAATCAACCTTTTCGAAAACGAGCGTAACACCCCGTTCATCAAATAACGAGGTATTTAGTACCTTATCTGTTAGCACTGATAACCGGCCGAGTTCATGCTGTGCAATGTCCAGGTATTCGCGCGTGCGAACAGGGTTGTCAATTCCATTGAAACTCTTCAATGCTTCAAGTGCGACACTTACGGTGGCGATGGGTGTTTTCAATTCATGTGTTATGTTGCTAATGAAATCATTTTTCATCACAAGGAGGCGCTGTTGTGACCGAAGACTTTTATAAAGAATGGTGAAGGATGTGGCAGTAACCAATGTGAGAAAGAGTGAAAATAAGATTTGAGGCAGAATCGCCTTCATCAGTATCGGTTTAAAGTCTGAGAAGATAGCGGCATAGCGATGGATCGGGTCAGATGCCACCCATTCTGATGACAGGCTATCTGAAAATGCGTTGATCGTTAGTCTTTCCCGCTCAAAATCGAGTCTCCTGAAAAATCGTTGATCCCTGGCCATGTTGACCTGTGAAGGCATGAAAGATCTCGTTTTAATTTGAAATGAAACAGGAATTTTGATATCAGCGAGAGCCTTTTTGAAATGGTCTTGCAAACTGTCGATTGAAAGGGAGTCGGTTCCGATTCTTAACGAAAAGCGATCACCAATTTTGAATTTTTCTCCCCCTTCTCTAATGCGCGATGCTAAAGGAGCTATAATGGATCTAATGGAATCCTCACTATTTGAATTTATGTGAACTATAACCTTTGTTGTACCCTTGGTTGATTTAAGTGTATCGATTTTTTGTTGAGTGCTGAATCGCTCGAAAACAAAAATCTTACCGTTAGTGTTTGCACTATCGCCGTTAATCCTAACAAGCTGGCGCATCAATGAGGAATCACGGAGCGCAATGACTGTCGACCGAAAAACATTGGATGTTTCTCTCCTCAAGTCAAAATAAGCCTTTTCATAGGAATTGGTTAACCAAAACGCCTGTAGTATCAGAAGCAATCCAATGCTGCTGATCATCAGGATCAAGGTTAGCTTATTAGTAGACGTTTTCATTAAGCAATTTTCATGTTCGCATTGCAACTGCCTGCAAATTAACGGCTTTCCGATGACCCTCGTTGAGGCTTTAACCTTAATTAACGTTTCTTATTAATGGATTAACTCATCTTTGCCGGGCACAGCCGTAAATTTACTGCGGAAACAAAAAATGATAAATCTGAAACGTATGAAACGAATACTGTTGTTAGTGGGCCTACTTGTATCAGTGGCCGCTGTCCAGGTCGTATTTGGCCAGGATGCTGAAGGCGTGATAACCTACGAGGTAAAAATGAACCTGCACCGAAGAATTCCCCCTGAGCGCGCCCAGATGAAACAGATGATTCCTGAATTCAGGACAACCAAACAGCAATTATTTTTTAAGTCTGGTGAATCACTTTATAAGACACTTATAGAAGATGATGACGAGGAAACCACCAGCGTTTCAGGCGGAGGAATGAGAATGATGATGCGTACGCCGAATACGGAAACATACCTTGATCAGCATTCAGGGATAATGCTTTCCAAACAGGAATTCTTGGGTAAGGAATATCTCATTGAAGATTCCGTTAAGGTATCTCCCTGGAAATTCGGAACCGAAACCAAAACAATTGCAGGCTATGAATGTAAGCAGGCGTATTATACGGATGAATCAAACCCTAATCAGAAAAACGAGATTACCGCCTGGTACACAGACAAGATTCGTCCGTTCCTTGGACCAGAAAGATTTAATACACTTCCAGGCGCCGTGTTGGCAGTTGATGTGAATAACGGTGAGCGTGTCATGCTTGCAAAGAAGATTGAAATCAAAGAGCTTAAAAAAAATGATCTTAAAGCACCAACGAGCGGTACAAAAATTAGCCGTAAGGAATTCCGGGCACTCATGGAAGAGCAGATGAAAAAGAATGGCGGGAGCAATCAGTTCATCATTAGAAATTAATTGGCAAAGCCGCATTCACTCCGAAATGACGGACGCAGAAACGGACTGGTAAATGGGGATCGCATGCTTTGATACCGATTTGCACTTTAGCATTTTAGAAATTAGAACTCATCGATGAAAAAATTATACTTCGTTTTAACATTTATTTTGACCACGAGCTGTCTGTTCGCTCAAAAGGTGAACGTTGTTGGCCACGTAATTGATACACTATCTAAGCCGATCCCATCTGCTACCATTATGCTGCTGAGTGCAAAAGACTCAACACTTGTAAACTTTGGAAGCAGTGATCTTGGTGGAGGATTCGAGTTAAAGAATATTAATCAGGGCTCTTATATCTTGAAAATAACCTTTGTGGGATTTAAAACTTACACAAAAAAAATAGCAACATCTCCTGATTCTCCTGTACTGGATGCTGGAAGAATAAAGATGCTTTTTGTCAGTACAGAGCTTGAGGCCATAATCGTTCAGGCGGACAAAGCACAGGTAGTTGTAAAGAGGGACACGATTGAGTACAACGCCACAACATTTAAAACGAAAGCAAATGCTACGGTTGAAGATCTATTGAAAAAAATGCCGGGTATTGAAGTAAGTACCGATGGAACAGTATCAGCACAAGGTGAACAGGTTCAAAAAGTATTGGTAGACGGTCGTGAGTTTTTTGGACGCGATCCGAAACTTGCTACCAGGAATTTACCAGCGGATGCTATTGAAAAGGTGCAGGTTTTTGACAAAAAATCTGATCAGGCTCAATTCACAGGGATTGAAGATGGTCAGCGCGAAAAAACGATCAATCTTGAGTTGAAAGAAGAAAAGAGAAACGGTGCCTTTGGGAAGATGATGGCTGGAGCGGGCACCAATGATCGATTTAAAGCAAGTGCGAGTGTTAATAAGTTTGGGAAGGGAAGTCAATTATCTTTTCTTGGAATGGGTAATAATATAAATGAGCAAGGTTTTGGAATAGATGACTTCATGAATTTCACCGGTGGCTCTCAGTCAATGATGAGCGGGGGTGGGGTCACGATTCGAACAACAGGGGGAGGCGGGAACCAGAGTGGACCTACCATCAACACAGGTCGTCAAAATGGTATTATGACAAATTATGCCGGTGGTGTTAATTTTAACGAGGATCTTTCAAAGAAGACAACGCTCACTTCAAGCTACTTTTATAATAAGCTTGATCAGAATATAACACAGAATACGCATCGGGTGAATTATCTCCCAAATGACAGTAGTTATTTTTATGATGAAAGTGCGGTCCAACGGAACCAAAGTGATAATCATCGTGCGACTCTTAACATCGATCAAAAGATCGATTCAGCAAACTCGATCAAGTCAACCAATAGTCTGACGTATTCAAACTCGGAACAAAATGCAATAACGAATGGCGCAACTACGCTTACAGATGGTACAATGGTAAATACCAGCGCCAGGAATAATCAGAGTGCACAGACAAGCTTGAATTTGAATTCTTCTCTGCTATACCGGCATAAATTCGCAAAGAAAGGAAGATCATTTTCAACAACTCTTACCTATGGGCTCTCGCAAATAAAAAGTAAAGGATCTCAGAATTCTCAAAACGAGTATTTTACATTAAACCCCGGAACACAGGAGATCGTGCAAAAAAACACACAGACCACCGACAATCAATCTTATGCTGCCAACTTATCTTATATAGAGCCTCTCGGAGGACGGAAATATCTTGAGGCATCTTATAACATTCGTAATAGTCTCAATCAAGTAGACAGGCAGGTGTTCGATGAAAAGAATGGTGTGGCAACACCGAACCAGGCGCTCTCTAACAAGTATAACGGGAATTACCTTTATAGCCGTCCAGGGCTAAACCTAAGAGTAAACCGTCAGAAATATAATTTTTCAGCGGGTGTAAACTATCAGAACACACACCTGAAAAGTGATGCTACTGTAAAGTTCAAGGCAATAGATAAAACTTTTGAAAGCTTTCTTCCCTCAGCGCATTTTAACTACGATTTCACCAGTGTGAAACACCTTCGAATGGATTATGAAACGGCAATGAATGAACCGAGCATTCAACAACTTCAGCCTGTAATAGACAATAGCGATCCGCTGAATATTTCTACCGGTAACCCGGAACTGAGACCTTCCTATTCACATAGAATGACGGCTAACTTCACTTTATTTGATCCGGGAAGACTTTTCAACTTCTTCTCTTTTATCACAGCAAACTACACACTCAGTCCGATCATTAACTCACAATCGGTTAATGCTAACCTTGTAAGACTTACCAAGCCAATCAACGTCAGTGATCAGGTCAATATGACTGCTAATTTTAATGTCGGAATGCCTGTTAAAAAAATCCTGAGTCGCTTTAATGTTGGGCCTACCGCAAGCTGGACACGTGGTATCAACTCGTTAAATGAACAGGAGAGCTACACATGGCAGCAATCGCTCGGTGGAAGAGTTGGGTATAATTTCACTTTCAAAGAAGTATTCACACTTGATCTGAGTGCTAATCTGAGTCACCAGCAAACAACCTATGAGTTTAACAAAGCGAACAATCAGACGTACTTTAATAAAACCTATACGGCTGAAACCAACGTGACCATTCGCAAGAATTATCAATTCAATACAAATCTGGATTATCTCGTCTACACCAGTGAGACAACCGATTACAATCAGGTTATTCCTTACTGGAATATGTCTGTCTCTCGCTTCCTGCTTAAGAATAATGTGGGAGAATTGAGATTCACTGTTAACAACCTTCTTGATCAAAGCCTTAGCGTAAGTCAATCGGCAAACACCAATTATTTACAGCAGCAAGTGACTAATAATCTTGGAAGATATTTTATGGTCAGCTTTACCTACTCGCTAAACAAACAACTCAATCCGATGGGCGGCCGGGGGAACCGTGGTGGTGGCGGCATGAGAATGATGATAAGGGATTGAAAGCTGCGACGCCAGGAATTAGCTCTGGTCGTCTCAACTTCTGGCTTCTCAACTTCTCTTCCTATCTTTACGGATGCGCATCACTCAGCTATTTATCTTTTTCCTAATCGTGCAATCCACTGCCGCACAAATATATATTCCAAAATTTGATGTACAGGGGCATCGTGGTTGCCGTGGATTGAAACCAGAGAATTCAATTCCTGCATTTATTGCTGCGCTTGATTCGGGAGTAACAACTATTGAGATGGACGTTGCCATAACTAAAGATGGGCAAATTATTGTTTCTCACGAACCATGGATGTCTGCGGCGATTTGTCAGAACCCAACTGGCAAGGCATTCACCGCTAAACAAGAAATGAGATACAATATTTTCCAGATGACGTACGACGAAGTGAAGAGATGGGATTGTGGATCAAAGGGCAATGAGCGATTCCCTGAACAGGAGAAAATCAGTATGCACAAACCTCTTCTGAGAGATGTTATTCTTGCTGTTGAAAATCACATAAAGAATTATACGAAATACGAGGTCGACTATAACATTGAGATCAAGAGTTTACCTGAAGGTGATGGAAAGTTCCATCCAAAACCTGAGGAGTTCTCTGATAGGGTGTACGCCATGATCGATCAATACCTTCCCATGGAGCGTGTCGTATTGCAATCATTTGATTTCAGGGTATTAAAATACCTTCATAAAAAATATCCGGAAGTGCGACTTGCGGCGTTGGTCGAGAACTTAAAAGCCATTGATGAGAATGTAAAGGATCTTGGATTTATCCCATCCATCTATAGCCCGGATTACACGCTACTAGACAAGCAAGAAGTAAAGCATTGCCATGAATTAAAAATGCGGGTAATTCCCTGGACCGTTAATGATCCTGCTGAAATGGTCGCGTTGAAAGGAATGGGTGTCGATGGATTTATAACGGATTATCCCAATCGTGCCCGTAAAATCAGGATGACATTGGCCCTAAAGCCAAAGGACGGAAAGTAATAGTCGCCTGTACACTACTTTCACCTTTAATCTTTCGTTTTTAATCTTTTCCCTACTTTTGCCCCCTTTAAACCCAATCATAAAAATGAAATACGACGTATATGGCATCGGCAACGCCATTGTGGATATTGTTACCGAAGTAGAGCATGATTTCTTTACAAAAAATTCTGTTGAAAAAGGAGTAATGACGCTAGTTGATGAAACCCGTCAACAGGAACTGATGAAAGTAATAGATATGAAACGCAGCAAGCTTTCCGGTGGTGGTTCTGCTGGTAATACCGTCGTTGCACTCAATCAATTTGGTGGAAAAGGTTTCTACTCCTGTCTTGTTGCACAGGATGATATGGGAAGGATCTTTCTTGATGATTTGAAGTCAAATGGTGTTGATACTAATCTGAAATATGAAAATTGCCCGCAAGGTCATTCTGGTCGCTGCCTGGTGATGACGTCACCGGATGCTCAGAGGACCATGAATACGTTTCTCGGCGTAAGTACATCGTTTTCACCAGCCCAGTTGGATGAAGCAGCTATCAAACAATCGGCTTTCGTTTATCTCGAAGGATATCTTGTCACCAGCCCTACGGCGATGCAAGCAATGAAAGAAACGAGGAGGATTGCAGCAAAGAATAAGATTGAAGTCGCGCTCACGTTTTCTGACGCCAGCATGGTAAAATATTTTGGAGCGCAAATGAGTGAGATTGTTGGAGAGGGTGTTGACCTTTTGTTTTGCAATGAAGAAGAAGCAATGATCTTTACGGGTACCAGCACAACGCTGGAAGCCCGTGAGAAGCTGAAGCAATTTGCAAAACGCTTTGCGATAACTCTTGGTGCGAATGGCGCAATGATCTTTGACGGCGATACATTCATTGACATTGAGCCATATAAAGTAAAAGCGATTGACACCAATGGTGCAGGAGATATGTTTGCTGGTGCATTCATGTATGGAGTTACGCACGAACACAGCTATGCGGAAGCCGGTAAGATAGCTTCACTTGCATCATCGCGGGTAGTAAATCAGTGGGGACCAAGACTGGATGTCCAGCAAGCTAAAAGGGTATTATCTGATTTAATTGCTCATTAAAATATGATTTCTTTTTCCTCTTTCACTCTTGATAATGGGCTACAAGTATTAGTCCACGAAGATCATACGGTGGATATTGCTGTCATGAACATTCTATATAATGTCGGGGCACGCGATGAAAGTCCTGATAAAACAGGATTTGCTCATTTGTTCGAACATTTAATGTTTGGTGGATCGCAGAACATACCTAGTTACGATGCGCCGCTTCAACTAGTGGGAGGGGAGAATAACGCCTTTACAAGCAACGACATCACCAACTATTACCTTACTGTTCCAGCAGCGAATCTTGAAACAGGATTCTGGCTTGAAAGCGATCGTATGCTTAGTCTTTCATTCGACTCTGTAGTGCTCGAAGCGCAGCGTGGTGTGGTGATCGAAGAGTTTAAACAACGTTATCTCACTCAACCGTATGGTGATGTCTGGCTTAAGCTGCGTCCCCTTGCCTATGCCGTTCATCCGTATCAATGGGCGACGATTGGAAAGGAGATTTCTCATATTGAGAAGGTGACGATGGAGGATGTGAAGAATTTTTTTTATCAGCATTATCTTCCTAACAATGCAATATTAGTTGTCGCAGGTAAAGTTACTCTTGAGCAGGTGAGGACGCTTTCTGAAAAATGGTTCGCGCCGATTCCATCAAAGAATTTACCGGAAAGAAAGCTTCCGGTTGAGCCCATTCAAAAATCAAAAAGAACACTGACAGTTGAGGGAAATGTTCCCGCCGATGCTTTGTATAAGACCTATCACGTGCCTGGCCGTTTTCACCCTGACTATTATGCAATCGATCTGTTGATTGACATCATCGGCAGTGGACAATCCAGCCGATTATTTCATCAACTTGTCAAAGAGCAAGAGGTATTTAATTCTATTTCCACAAATGGAATGGGTTCTATTGATCCGGGGCTTTTGATTGTAAGTGGTAGAATGAACCAAGGTATCAGTCTTGAAAAAGGTGAAGCGGCGGTTGATTCTATTTTGAATAAGATTATTGAAGAGGGTGTTACTGAGGATGAACTTATCAAGGTAAAAAACCAGGCGGAATCGTTGCTGGCGTTCGACGAGGTGGAGGTGATGAATCGTGCGATGAATCTTGCATTTGCCACACTATCAGGAGATCCCAACCTTGTCAACACGGAATCAGCAAAAATACAGGCTGTGACAACAGCAGACATTAAACGGGTGGCTCGGGAGATTTTTAGGGAAGAGAACGCAAGTGTGATGTATTATAAATCAGTTCCATCAAAGAGTTAAAATGAAAATGCGCGTAGGACTCGGTTTTGATGTTCATCCTTTGAAGGAGGGCCGCGATTTTTGGCTCGGGGGTATAAAAATTCCTGCGGAAAGGGGCGCCGTTGGACATTCTGATGCTGATGTTCTTATTCATGCAATCTGTGATGCGTTGCTTGGCGCGGCCAACCTTGGAGATATCGGAACACATTTTTCGGACAAAGATGACCAATGGAAAGACCGTGATAGCAAATTCTTTTTGAAAGAAGTTACTTCTATGCTAATCAAAAAAGGGTGGAAAATTGAAAATGTTGACTGCACGCTGACACTGGAAGAACCGAAAATCAAGCCGCACATTCCCGAAATGATAAAAGTGCTGGCCCCATTGATGAACATTGACCAAGAAGATGTTTCCATTAAGGCCACTACCAATGAAAAACTTGGTTATGTAGGAAGGCAAGAGGGAGTAAACGCTTACGCTGTTGCACTTATCTCAAAGGTGTGAATGAGTGACCTCCAATTAATCATCACGGAAGATGGTTCTCATTCTTTGTTTAATTCTGATTTGAACGAGACATATCATTCCATTCATGGTGCAATCCAGGAATCGAAGCATGTTTTTATAGATGCGGGTCTGGATCATTGGTTGAAGAGTAATAAAAAATCTAATCTTAGAATTCTAGAAATAGGTTTTGGTACGGGGTTGAATGCATTCCTTACCTGCCTGCATCCCCTTTTACGCAACATTAATATTTATTATAAATCCTGGGAGGCCTTTCCAATTGATCTGGAGCTAGTTGATCAATTGAATTATTCAGAGAAGTTAGGTTCAGGCGTTTTTTTTAAAAAGCTTCAAAGCGCTGCATGGGAGCAATCTGTTGTTATTTCTGCTTCATTTACATTGCATAAGCATCAGGGAAATCTGATTAATGATGCATTAAATGAACCTTTACGTTTTGATCTTATTTATTACGATGCCTTTGGGCCTTCCAAGCAGCCAGAAATATGGACGAAGCAGGTCCTTGGAAAAATTATAGATGTACTTGATGTCAATGGACTGTTTGTTACGTATTGTGCAAAAGGTCAGGTAAAGAGAGATCTGAAGTCGCTCGGATTGGTAGTGGAGACACTGCCCGGGCCACCGGGAAAGTTACAGATGATCAGGGCGAGAAGACCCGAAAATTAATTTATTGAAAATCACATAGCGGGAACGTAGAAAGCATATCTATCTTCCCCTATTCGGTTAAAAACAGCATCCTGTTATTTCGGTTAGAATGTTATCACTCTCGCCGGAGTGATACAATGGTCCAATTTCACATCATACTTGTTAGGC
Source organism: Cytophagales bacterium (assembly GCA_038241465.1). Classification (GTDB taxonomy): domain Bacteria; phylum Bacteroidota; class Bacteroidia; order Cytophagales; family Cyclobacteriaceae; genus ELB16-189. Next base: position 12,112 of record JBBRFP010000018.1, read on the forward strand.
TCGATTATTACACTCATAGGTTCAAAAAAAGATAACCCAATCTTTCTGCAATCTGGCCGGCATGTTTGTAAGAAACGATCATAATACCCTTTGCCGTAGCCGACTCGATGCCCATCGATGTCAATAGTCAATAACGGAACAAGCACAAGGTCTATTTTTTCAGAAGGTGTCGGTATTCCTTGCTTGGGTTCCTGAATGCCCCATGTATTTTCTTTTAATTGATGCAGGCCTTCAAAATAAAAATTTTCTAGATCACCATCAGAACCAATTCTTGGAATGGATAGTCTGATGTGAGGGAACTCTCTCCGGATCCTATCAATTATTATCCAGGTATCGGGCTCGTTATTCTTTACCAGTGGAATAAATGTATGAACGACTTTAATAAACGAGATGTCAAATGACGCAAATAATAGATTACAGATCTGATTACTGTACTCGGCAGAAGCAGCTGGTAACAGGTTTTTTCTCTTGTCAAGATAAAGCCCTCTTAGTTGATCTTTATTCATTATACTCCAGGACGTTAAACTGAAAATCAAATGGATCAAAATGTTCGATCATTCTTTTTATAAAATCAGGGTCCTGCTGGTAGAAATTTAAGAAATTGTCGGTGCGTTCCTGTAAACTTCCATTTGGAAAAAGCAGATCTTTAATAGCATCCAACTGCCTCAGCTTATCGGTTTGAATTCTTTTCTCAGCACGAAGCATTTTCTTCTCGATTTTTTCAAGTCCGTCCTTCATGCGCTTTGTTTCAGCCTTTGTCATACGCCCGAGGGTCGCGTCAACTCTAACACTTCGCTCATAAACCTCAGCAAGAAGCTGATCAAGTGCACTTATCGCGCTTCCCAGTGACAGATCATGGGATGAATTTTTTGTTACCCAATGATTATAGAGATAATTTTTTTCCTCAAAGAAATGTTCGATCCCCAATCCTGTTTTTGAAATCTTTCGGCCGGTTGGTATATCCACGATCATTGCGAAATTTCTTGGTAACAAAGCAGGAAAAGGCGTTTTGAAATGAGTGAAAACACTTTTCAGTTCCAGCCAGTACACCAGCTCCGACGGTCCGCCGACATAAGCCAGGTTGGGGAAGATCATCTCCTGATAGAGCGGTCTCAAGATGACGTTCGGACTGAATTTTTCCGGTTCCTCTTCAATCTTTTTTTCCAGTTCCTGTTTAGAAAATTTTAAATCAGTATCGACTACAATAAAATCATCCCCTTTCTTCTCAATCCGACCGCGAAGATTTTTATCGAGATAGAAAAAATTTATCTCACGGGGATTTACCTCTGGATGGAACCCTGCCAACCTTAATTTATCATTTGTTTCTTCGACAAGTGAATAAGGCTTATTGATGAAAATATCCTCATGCATTACTTGCTGAAATAATCTCTTTAACTCACGATCATCAGCATCAATCGCCAGCAATCCCT
>JBBRFP010000019.1:0-13365 GCA_038241465.1 Cytophagales bacterium
TGCTATCAGCAAACAATACATAATCCTCTTCAAACGATTTGATCTCACTGTTGCCTGGCCTGTACTTAATAATAAGATTTTTTTGCGGACCCTGCATCAGTAGTGATGCTTCCACTTCTGGAAAATCCCGTTCGACCACCGGCGCATACGAGTGAGGAATTGGCGAAAAATAAGTCACATGATTGGGATACTTCCTTTCCAAAACCATTTTATAAATGCGGTCAGAGTTGGTAAAGAATGTGTCGTACGACATTTCGTGTTTTACATAAAGCACAATCAAAATGCAGGCAGTAATGCTCACTGCAAGGCCGAGCACGTTTATGGCAGTATATACTCTTTGCTTTACAAGGCTGCGGACAGCCGTTTTGATGTAATTTCTAAGCATACCTTTCGATGATTTTGATAGAGAAAAAGTTGCTGATGAAAGTTATCAAATTCTAACGGTTTATTGCCCATATCACCTCAATTTGCCGGCATTGCACCTATTATCCCTTTTTCGCGTTTAAGAATCAATAACTCGATGGATTCCTCGCGTTTCACGAATACTTTAGAATACCTTAAATTTGCAATCTGGTTACATTACTATGTGGAAATTCATTATCATTTTTATCCTTGTGATCTATGTCCTAAATAAGGTCAGTAACCTTATTTTTAGAGTGGCTGGCCATAAGCAAACACCTCCCAATTTCAGAAGACCCCCTGAAGGAAATATCAACGTGAATACACCTCCAAAAACCAAAAAGAGCACGTTGAAGGGTGGAGAGTATGTTGATTACGAAGAGGTGAAATAGTCAATAGTGTAATTCAATTTTCAGATTACGGGTTAAAGTCGCAATGAATATTCATTTTTATAAATATCAGGCAGCTGGTAATGACTTTGTCCTTGTCGATAATCGTGAGGGTAAGCTATCCTTCAGTGATGGTCAGGTATCAAAAATTTGTCATAGACGCTTTGGACTTGGCGCCGATGGAATTATCCTTCTCGAGAAAACTTCTTCGGCCGATTTCAAAATGGTCTACCGCAATGCTGACGGAAGCGAGGGTTTCTGCGGCAATGGTTGTCGCGCCATCGTTCATTTCGCACATAAACTTGGTGTGATAAAAGATACAACAACGTTTCTTGCGTTTGATGGGATGCATTCCGCACAGATATTGCACCATGGATTAATCCGTTTTTCCCTAAGCGACGTCAATGTGATCGAGGCCAAGGGAGAGGATTATTACATCAATACAGGAACAGACCACAATATCCGTTTTGTAAAAGATCTTAAAGCTTATCCCGTCTTTGAAGAGGGAAAAAAAATTCGATATAGTGATCTTTACAAGCCAAAGGGAACGAATGCGGATTTTGTCGAGATCAATTCCGATCAATCAGTTTCCTTTCGTATTTACGAACGCGGAGTCGAGGACGAAACTTATTCCAGCGGTTCCGGCGCTACGGCCTGTGCTCTTGTGGTCGCTAAAAAATTCGGCTATGCCTCACCCATTACCCTTACCGCTCCCGGCGGCACGCTGGTGGTAGACTTCGAAACACGCCAGAACGGCACTTTCCATAATATCCATCTCACCGGACCAGTGGAATTGGTGTTCGAAACGACTGCCAAATTGCCTTTGGAACTATAATTGCACCCCTGAAAATCTTAACTTTACAGCCCGTTTATAGTGGTTGGCTGCCTATTGAAGGATTATCTGGTTTTTAGAACCGGTATACCACATTAAGACAGAAATAAAATTGAACGATTAACGATTAATCATGCTGAAACTCATTGCCAAAATATTCGGTACTAAGTCCGAAAAAGATATTAAACGTGCCATGCCGTTGGTGGAGGCGACCAAGCGGGAAGAAGAAAAGATCAGGTCAATGTCCCATGACGAGCTGCGTGGACAGACTAAGCAGGTTCAGGAACATATCAATGAAAAGCTTAAGCCGATTGATGACCGGTTGGCGGATCTGCACAAACAGGTAAGCGATCAGCCCGATCTTGACCTCCACGCAAAAGAAGCCATCTTCAACCAGATCGATCAGATAGAAAAGGATCGTAACAAGGAATTGGAAAGCGTTCTCATGGAAGTACTTCCAAGAGCCTTTGCAATCATCCGTGAAACAGCAAAGCGCTTTAAAGAAAATGAATACATCGAGGTAACTGCCACAGAAAAAGATCATCATTTTTCTCTTCGCCATGAGAACGTAAAAATCTCCGGAGATAAAGCTGTCTGGCAGAATCAATGGATGGCAGCAGGCAACATGATCAAGTGGGACATGGTGCACTATGATGTTCAGATCATCGGTGGAATTGTTTTACATGAAGGAAAAATCTCTGAAATGGCAACGGGTGAAGGCAAGACACTTGTTGCAACGTTCCCCGCATTTCTAAATGCCCTTGCGAAACGAGGCGTACACATTGTGACGGTAAATAACTATCTCGCCACGCGTGACAGTGAGTGGATGGGACCTTTGTTCCAGTTTCACGGTCTTACGATCGACTGTATCGACAAGCATGAGCCAAACTCAGTTGCGCGCCGCAATGCCTATCAGGCCGACATCACGTACGGAACAAATAATGAATTTGGCTTCGACTATCTGCGTGATAACATGGCCCATGAAACGGAAGAACTTGTGCAGCGCGGCCATCATTATGCAATGGTGGATGAGGTCGATAGCGTTTTGGTCGATGAAGCCCGTACTCCACTCATCATTTCAGGTCCGGTACCACGAGGCGACCAGCATGAATTCTATGATCTGAAACCCCGGATCTTTAAAGTAGTTGAAGCACAAAAGCGGCTCGTCACTCAGTTTCTGAATGACTCCAGAAAACTTATCGTCGAAGGTAACGAGAAAGACGGCGGATTGGCCTTATTTCGGGCACACCGCGGTATGCCGAAGTTCAAACCTTTGATCAAATACCTTAGTGAGTCCGGAAATAAGAGTATTCTCCAGAAAACCGAGAACTACCATCTGCAGGACAACAAAAAAGAAATGCCAAAAGCGGATGCTCCTCTTTATTTCATCATTGATGAAAAGGACAACAGCGTTGAGTTAACTGACAAAGGAATTGACCTGATCACCGGAGAAGGAGAAGATCCGAGGCTATTCATTCTTCCTGAAATTGGAATGGAGTTGAATCTGATTGAAAAGGATAACTCACTTGAAGCACCGGACAAATTTCAGAAAAAAGAAGAGCTTATTCGGGACTACTCAACCAAATCACAACGCATTCATAGTATCAATCAGTTATTAAAGGCCTATACTCTATTCGAAAGAGATACTGAATATATCATCGTTGACGGAAAAGTGAAGATCGTCGATGAGCAGACCGGCCGGGTGCTCGATGGGAGAAGATATTCCGATGGATTGCACCAGGCGATTGAAGCCAAGGAAAACGTTAAAGTAGAAGATGCTACACAAACCTATGCGACGGTAACGCTCCAGAATTATTTCAGGATGTATCACAAACTCGCTGGTATGACTGGTACAGCGGAAACAGAAGCGGGTGAGTTGTGGGATATCTACAAACTTGATGTGGTAGCTATTCCAACCAATAAGCCTGTTACACGGAAAGACATGGATGACCTCGTACATAAAACGGTACGTGAAAAATTCAATGCGGTGGTAGAGGAAATTGTTGACCTTACGAAAGAAGGAAGACCAGTACTCGTTGGTACCACTTCTGTGGAAATTTCGGAGTTGCTAAGCCGGATGCTCCAGTTGCGAAAGATCAAGCACAACGTATTGAATGCAAAACAGCATCAGCGTGAAGCTGAGATTGTAGCGGAAGCCGGTAAGCCGAGCACTGTCACGATCGCGACCAACATGGCCGGTCGGGGAACGGATATAAAACTTACACCTGAATCACGCGCTGCTGGTGGTCTTGCAATCATTGGTACAGAAAGACACGAATCACGACGCGTCGATCGTCAGCTACGCGGTCGTTCAGGCCGTCAGGGAGATCCGGGCACATCGAAGTTCTATGTTTCCCTTGAAGACAACCTTATGCGTCTCTTCATGCCGGAGCGTATAGCAAGAATCATGGATCGTCTTGGATTGAAAGAAGGTGAAGTGATCTCACATTCAATGGTCACGAATTCAATTGAACGTGCTCAAAAGAAAGTTGAAGAAAATAACTTCGGTATACGGAAGCGCTTACTTGAGTATGACAACGTCATGAATTCACAACGCGAGGTTATTTATAAAAGAAGACGCAATGCACTTTTCGGTGAACGCCTTCAGTTGGATATCCTGAACATGTTGTTTGATACGTGTGATGACCTTGTTAGCAATGCAAAAGCCGGGGATAGCTTTGATAATTTCAAAGTAAATCTTCTTAGCACGCTTGGTCTGGACTTCACCATTTCCGAAGATGAGTTCAAGGCAATGGATCAGGCTACCCTAACGGAAAAACTTTATCAGCAGGCACTTCATCATTACGAATCCAAAAATAAGGCGGCGGCATTAAAAGCATTGCCAATTATCAAGGACATCTTTGAGACTAGAGGAGCAAACATTCAAAATATTTCTGTTCCATTCAGCGATGGTATAAAGCAGATCGAAGTTTCTGCGCCGTTGAAGAAATGTGTTGACACCAACAATAACGAATTGATTCGTTCAATGGAGAAGATGATCACCCTTGCGATTATTGATATGCAGTGGAAAGAGCATCTCCGTGATATGGATGATTTGAAGCAAAGTGTTCAGAATGCCGTGTACGAGCAGAAGGATCCACTTTTGATCTATAAGTTTGAAGGCTTTGAGGCATTTAAGCGCTTCATCACGCGGGTGAATGAAGAAACTATTTCATTCTTAATGAAAGCGGAAATCCCTATCAAGGAGCCTGAACAGCTTCACGAGGCAAGAAATCAGAAGCGCCAGCGTTATAGTGAGCAAAAGGATGAGTCACGTTCTCTTCTTCAAGGAGGCGGAAGTGCTCCAGTGCAACAAGCAGAAGTGGAGCAGAAGGTGATGCCAATGAAATCGGAGAAAATGGCAGGTCGGAATGATAAAGTCACCGTCCAGTATCAAGATGGTAAAGTATCGAAAGACGTGAAGTATAAAAAAGTAGAAGATGATATTAAGAGTGGCCGTTGTATCGTAATCGAAGAATAGTGCATAAAACATCCCATTTTTTTCAATTGAAGAGATTTTGTCACCGAGTTCGTTGGACGGTGTCCTTTGTTGCGATCATTTTCTTGTCTTTTTCATGTGCTGCTCAGAAGAATAATACTTCTAAGCCTTATTATCATGAGGATCTTAATTCTCTTCGCCCAAAAACAGCCGATATCGTTGATACCACAATTCAGACGCCAGTTCGGAAAAAAAATGAAGTTATTCCGATTCATAACGTCAATAAAAAAGTAGATGGTGTTTTGGACAGCATCAACCGTTTTAATGTTGCGCGCAAGGTAATTGATGGCTATACAATCCAGATATATTCCGGACAAAACCGGGAAGAAGCTTTTAACACTAAAAAAAAGGTGGCCGCTGACGCCTATGACCTTATGCCCGAAGTTGAATACAATCAACCAAAATTTCGTGTAAAAGTGGGTGGGTATTATTCACGCCTTGATGCTCAAAAAGATTTGCTTCGGTTGAAAAGAATTTTTCCTAATGCAATTCTGGTCCCTGAAAAAATACCCGTTCACTAATGTCACTGCTTCAATCCATTCAGGAATTATCAAAAGCTGGTGCGGCAGATGTTGTTAAATGGCGCCGGCATCTTCATGCAAATCCTGAGCTTTCATACGAGGAATTTAATACAGCAAAATTTATTGCTGAAACGCTTCGTGCGGCAGGATTAAAACCCACGGAAGGAATTGCCGGAACAGGTCTGGTTGTTTTGATTGAAGGAAAGAACGCATCAAAAAAAACGATTGCACTTCGTGCCGATATGGATGCGCTTCCAATACTGGAAGCAAATAAAACTGAGTACACGTCCAAGAAACCTGGTGTAATGCATGCCTGCGGTCATGACGTACATACCTCTTCCCTGATGGGTACCGCGAAGATTCTTCATACCCTTAAAGATAAATTTGAAGGCACCGTCAAGTTAATATTTCAGCCCGGCGAAGAAAAAAATCCAGGTGGCGCTTCTTACATGATCAAAGAAGGTGCGCTTGAAAATCCACGGCCGTCTTCAATTATCGGTCAGCACGTCATGCCGCTGCTCCCTGTGGGAACCATTGGCTTCCGCGAAGGCATGTATATGGCCAGCTCGGATGAGATTTATTTAAAAGTCATTGGCAAGGGCGGTCACGCGTCGACACCTGAATTAATGGTTGATCCAATTGTGATCGCTTCTCATATAATTATCGGATTGCAGCAAGTGATTAGTCGCAATGCGAGCCCCAAGCAACCTACTGTTCTTTCCTTTGGAAAGATCACAGCAGAAGGTGCAACCAACATTATTCCCAATGAAGTGAACATTGCAGGAACCTTCCGTGCATTGAACGAAGTTTGGAGAAAAGATGCGCTCGCTAAGATTAAAAAGATGGCTGAGGGTATCGCCGAAAGCATGGGAGGTCGCTGTGAGGTGACGATTTCCAATGGCTATCCCTATCTTGAAAACAATCCCGCGCTCACGCAAAACATCCGTGAATCGGCTGAGCAGTATGTGGGTAAGGAAAATGTTGTTACCCTCGATCTGACATTAGGCTCTGAAGACTTTGCCTATTATTCACACGTCATTCCTGCCTCTTTCTATCGCCTGGGAACACGCAACGAGGCAAAGGGAATCACATCCTACGTACATACTTCCACATTTGACATCGATGAGGACGCTCTTTCTATCGGACCTGGTCTTATGGCCTGGATGGCCGTTCGTGAGTTGGGGAATTAACGTGTGCAGGTGTTGACGCGCTCAGGTATTGAAGACGTACACCCTTCGTAAGCCCATTAAGCACCAGCCACGTCAAAACCTCAACACGTCAAAACTTCAACACATTAACACCTCAACACGTCAAAACCTCAACACATTAACACATTAACACATTAACACATCCACACATTCGCACATTCGCACATTAATTAATCGTTAAGCTCTTTACGGTTTCACCGACCTTTCTATCTTTACTAATCAAGATGAAGAAAGAGTTACCCATCGCTGCACCGATCCTTGCCCCTACCATGCAATGGAAAGTGATGTTGCGCAACATAGCTTACATTTTTTTTGCACTGTTGATCTTTCTCATCTCACTTGAGCTGATGCTTTCATCTCTCCAGCACCTCGGGAAGACTGCGGCTGAAACAATCATCCTTGCAACCTCGAATCCATTCACTGCCTTATTTATAGGTTTATTGATAACGGCAATTATTCAAAGCAGCACCGCTACGACCTCTATGACAGTTGCGCTGGTTGCTTCGGGCTCCCTTACGCTCGAAAGCGCCGTGCCAATCATTATGGGTGCTAATGTGGGAACTACCATCACCAGCACAATCGTTTCCCTTGGTTTCATTTCCAAGAAAAAAGAGTTCCGTCGCGCAGTAGCCGCAGGAACCTATCACGACTTCTTTAACATACTGACTGTCTTCATCCTGTTTCCCCTGGAGTATTACTTCCACTTTCTTTCGCACCTCTCGCAGGAGATTGCTAACACATTTTTTGAGCAACCTGTTGGAAATATGAAAGGGAACTTTTCGCTGGTTGGCGGCGGCCTTAGCGCAGTAACCGATTGGCTCGTGAATTCAATCGGCAATGGATTTATCCTGATCGTAGCGTCATTGATAATTCTATTTGGTTCGATCCTGTTCTTTAGGAAAGTATTAACCAATCTATTGGGCTTCGGGTCCCCTGAACGGTTCCAGCGATTCTTTTTTCAAAATCCATTAAAATCATTTGGGTGGGGTGTGCTGACAACTGCTGCCATTCGTTCAAGCTCAGTTACAACAGCATTAGTAGTACCGCTTGTAGCAAAAAAAATTATCACTCTACGAAACGCTGTGCCGTTTGTACTGGGAGCTAATATTGGCACAACGATCAGTGCGTTTCTTGCGGCGATGGTAAACTCTAACATTGCCATTAGCATTGCTGTCTCGCACTTTCTTTTCAATTTTATTGGGATTCTTATTTTTTATCCAATACCGGCGGTACGTGAGATTCCAATCAGGCTTGCTACCGGATTGGGAAAACTTACGTTAAAGTATCGTCTGGCAGGTCTCCTGTATCTGCTAGTCATGTTTTTCTTTATTCCATTCTCCCTCATCTACTTTAATCGCAATGCAGTTACAGTAACCGAACTCACGTATCAGCGAACTGAAAATAATAAGACATCCTACTTTACGGTCATCACAAAGACATTTGAAAATCAAACCAATAGCAACTTGATCGTTTATCCGGGAGATGGGAGTACCGATCCCTCGATGATCTATTCCGTTTACAGACGAAGTAACCTTCTGATCATAAATAACGAATTGTTTGAATTGAATCGACGTGGATTTTGTCGCGATGGCCTGGATAAAAAAAGGAAATTTGAAATGTGCATACGCCAGGTCCTTCCCTCACTCACCATCAATCCCGAAATTACAGTTGACTCTGTATATGTTTTTGAAAAGCGGTATGAACATCAACCGGGCTCCACGTGGAGCTTCATCAGCGCACCTTCCAATCTTCTGGTGAGAAAAGAGACCCGCGATTCGTTAGGCAATGTTCTGAGCCGGGAAGAGCTATTCCGAATAGATAAGAAATAAACTTTGAAGAGCCTTTCTCTAAACCCGCCTGCAAGTTGTTTTCCAACGTTTGGCGTGGGGGTAATGGGTCGCATTATTTCCAGCAGGTCAAAATCATGAACATCAATTAAATGCCGGCCCGGGATATTGATGTTTTTCTTTCGCGCCCTTTGCGCATCCCTTTACGCCTTTGCGAGAACCCAACGAAATCCATTATCTTTATTCCCAATACGTTATGGAAAACATCTCAAGTTCTATTTTAAAGTTCCTGAAGCTGGATAGCCTCATTCAAAACGTTACGGGTTTTGTTGAAGCCCGTATTGAGCTGATGAAAATAGAGGTGCGTGAGGATATGTCAAAGGCCATCGCCCGTGGACTAATGCTTATGGTTTTATTTTTGATGGGGTTCCTTTTCCTGATATTTTTTAGCGTGGGATTAGCCCACTTCATCAATCAATTCCTCGGGCATTCTTATGCAGGGTATTGGTGGGTAGCTGGTATTTATGGGGCTACCTTTTTGACGTTCCTTGTATTCAGAAAGAACATCTTCCAGTATTTTCAAAAGCAAATGAAAGAGATGATGATCAAACGCAAAGAAAACTAAGCCATGGAATTATTGGAAAGCCAGAGCCCTGAAAAGAAAAAACTGATCGAGACATCCGAGCGCCATAAGCGTGCGCTTGAAAAGGAAGTAAGCGAGCTGTCCCAAAAAACAGATAAGATGCTGACAAACGCCCTCATTATTGGAGCGTCGCTCGCGGCCACTTATTTTGTTGTCAGCACGTTCGCAGGAAGCGGCGGGAAGAAAAAGAAACGAAGAAAGAAAATCATTCAGATGGTGAAGGCACCAAAAGAAAATGTGGAAGATGATACAGAAGAGGCAGAAGAAGCTGATCCCTCTCCTTCCTTGCTAGGAATGGTTGGAAGTAGAGTAATGACTCAGGCCTCCGTCATTTTGTTGAATCTGGCCAAAGACAAGCTTTTCGAATATTTAGAATCAAGAAAAAAGGAGAATGAAAATTCTTGATATACTTCAGCAGCGTCACGCGATCGGTAAGAAGTCCATTGCCGTCCTAGTCGATCCCGACAAGGCGGATGATCCTGCCAAACTCAAACATCTCATTCACCTTGCGAGTGAAAATTGTGTTGACTTCTTTTTTGTTGGAGGAAGTCTGATTACGACTCCCTATTTATCGCAAGTGATTCAAAGCATAAAAGAAGACGTGAATATTCCTGTGATCCTGTTTCCAGGAAGTTCGGTTCAAATTGATCCATCAGCAGATGCAATTTTATTTTTGTCACTCATTTCGGGCCGCAATCCTGATCTGTTGATCGGCCAACATGTGCAAGCCGCGCCTATTCTAAAGAACAACCGGATGGAAGTTCTTCCTACGGGCTACATGCTTGTTAGCTCGGGCAAGACAACGTCTGTTGCCTATATTAGCAACACCACTCCTATTCCCGAAGATAAATATTCACTCGCCGCGTGTACCGCCATGGCAGGGGAAATGCTCGGACTTCGTCTGATCTATCTTGATGCTGGCAGTGGTGCTGAGCGTGAGATCAGTCCACGAATGATATCTGCTGTCCGCAAAGCTGTTGAAGTTCCGTTGATCGTCGGTGGTGGAATTACTTCCGCACAAAAAGCATTCGCCGCTCTTGAAGCCGGCGCCGACATGATCGTGATTGGTAATGCACTGGAGAAAAGTCCTGACTTGTTGAGTGAGATCAGTGATAAAGTGTATGACTGGAATCAAAGCGTTGAGGCAAGGAAGTAATTTAAAAATTTGAAAGTGAGGAAATTTGAAAATTGACTCCCGTTGTTCAACGCTCCATCTTGTTGAAGAACCACACCATCTTGATTGAAAGCGTGAAAAAACATTGATTACGGAAGTTGAAAGAAACTTAAATCTTTTAGGTAACGAGAAACTTGAAAAATACGGGCTAGCTTATTTTCAAATTACCTCAACAGCTCCCTCGAAATCACCATCTTCTGTATCTCCGTCGTACCCTCATAGATCTGGGTGATCTTCGCATCGCGCATAAGACGCTCAACGTGATATTCTTTTACATAACCGTAACCTCCGTGTATTTGAACAGCTTCGGTAGTTACCTCCTGTGCAATCTGTGAAGCAAAAAGCTTCGCCATGGAGGCGGCTTTTACAAAATCTTTCTTCTCGTCTTTTAAGGAAGCCGCTTGCCAGATCATCAACCTGGCTGCATCAATTTTAGTCGCCATTTCGGCCAGCTTGAATTGAATAGCCTGATGCTCACTGAGTAGTTTTCCAAAGGCTTTTCTTTCTTTTGAATATTTCAATGCCAGCTCAAATGCGCCGGAGGCAATCCCCAATGCCTGCGAGGCAATTCCGATGCGTCCACCATTTAAAGTACCCATCGCAAACGTGAATCCAAAACCTTCTACACCAATCCTGTTTGCTTTTGGAACTTTCACATCCGTAAACATCAATGAATGCGTATCGCTTCCACGAATACCCATCTTATCTTCTTTCTTTCCAATAACAAAGCCTGGCATTCCACGCTCAATGATAAGACAGTTAATGCCTTTGTGCTTTTTGCTTGCATCTGTCTGACACATTACCAGGTAAACGCTCGCACTGCTGCCATTCGTGATCCAGTTCTTCGTACCATTCACCAGATAATGATCTCCTTTATCTTCCGCCGTTGTACGCTGACTCGTTGCATCCGATCCCGCTTCAGGCTCTGAAAGACAGAAAGCTCCAATCACTTCACCCGCCGCAAGCTTCTTTAAATACTTTTCTTTTTGCTCTTCCGTTCCATTCTTTTCAAGACCCCAGCAAACCAATGAGTTATTCACCGACATCATCACGGAAGCCGAAGCATCTACTTTAGAAATTTCCTCCACAGCCAAAACATAGGAGATCGTATCCATACCTCCTCCGTTGTATTTGGGATCGGTCATCATTCCCATGAAGCCCAATTCACCCATCCTTCTTTGTAAAGCTTCCGGAAATTTGGCATGGGTATCCCGTTCTATTACACCGGGAAGGAGTTCGTTTTGTGCGAAGTCCCTTGCGGCCTGCTGAACGGCGAGATGTTCTTCTGTAAGTTGAAAATTCATAGACCGCTAATTAACAAAGAATCACTCAAAAGTGTTGTGAATGAAGCCAACTTAAATTGAGACAACTACCTTAAGAACAATTGTTAGGCAAGCGATTAACAAAAAACCCCGCCGAGGCAGGGTTTTGTTCTTAATCTACTGTTTGGAGGAAATGATTCTCAGCCTCTCATCGCTTCAGATTCTCAATTCTTCTAATCGTCATTCCTTCCCATTCCCAAATACATCAGTACATAATGCGCAAGGATTGTAACCGCACCGATCGCTGCCACTACGTAGGTCCTCGCAGCCCACTTAAGGGCATCCTTTGCCATATCGTATTCGCCTGGAGTAACAATGTTTCTTGATTGCACCCAAGCCAAAGCCCTCTTACTTGCATCGAATTCAACAGGCAATGTGACAAGGGCGAAAAGCGCAAACACTGCATAACAAACAATCATTATCAACAACGCTGTCTTCATCGGGAAGATGCTGCCGGCAAAAATTCCACCGAAGATCAGCGCCATCATCATGAAATTAAGAACCGTGGCGCTGATATTTTGAATTGGAACCATCGCAGAACGAAGTCCTAACATGCTGTATGCGTTTGCGTGCTGCACAGCGTGACCGCATTCATGCGCTGCTACCGCCGTTGCAGACGCATTGCGTCCGAAGAACACATCCTTGCTCAGGTTAACCGTTTTCGTTCCAGGATTATAATGATCCGTTAACTGACCCTCCACACTTATCACCTGAACGTCATGAATGCCATTATCGGCCAACATCAATCTCGCAATTTCAGCACCCGTGAGATCTTTTGTCAAGTGAACTGCAGCATACTTTTTAAACTTGCTTTTCAATCTTGACTGGACCAACCATCCAATCGCCATAAAAAATAAACCAATAAATAATGCACCAAATCCCATGTCTTTTTTATTAAGTGTTTTTAATTTTATCTACGATCCGGGTGGTTGAATATCCCGGCACAAACTCGATCGTTTTCACCACCCCGCCATTCAATTTAACAACATCTGCGCCAACGATATTTTCTGCCAAATAGTCACTTCCTTTCACCAGAATATCAGGAATTAAGGCTGAAATCAAATCTTTTGGCGTGTCTTCGTTAAAAAGCACCACCATGTCAATAAACTGTAAAGACGCCAGAATGTGCGCCCTCGAATTCTGATCCTGTATTGGTCGTTGAGGGCCTTTGAAACGGCTTACAGAATCATCCGTATTTAATCCCAAAACAAGCTTGTCACCGAGTGAGCGCGCCTTTTCAAGATAATCAACGTGACCCAGGTGAAGAATATCAAAACAACCATTTGTAAAAACTACTTTCTTACCTTCTGCTTTCCACTGAAGAACGATATCCCTGGCGGTGGCAAGATCCTTTATTTTGTCGGCTGCTTTTTCCATTTAATAATCCAGTAACTAATGATCAATGATACAACTCCGCCTACGATCATGGTGACGGTCTGCCACGCGTGAAATATGAAAACAAATACCACCGCATCTTCGTTCGGAAGATTATATAAAGTTACAAGTCCAAACGGAACAATCACGTGATACGATCCCGTGCCCCCGGGAAGCGGAGCCGCCATGGCGATAGCACCTAATGCAAACACTGCCA
>JBBRFP010000020.1:0-12987 GCA_038241465.1 Cytophagales bacterium
GATCCTGAAAATAAGGGTCTGCTCCTGAAACATCCAAAGAATGAAATCAATAAAGTAACGAAAGGAAGAAAATAAAATGTGAGAAGGTAGCCACGACCAACCTACTAATTTCCGGTGCGGAAGAACTGATACGTTTGCAATATGACGCGGTAAAAACTTCTTCCTTTGTGATGAACGAAATCCGTTATGAGATCCACAGAGAGGGATTTTGGAATCAACGTTACATTGTTACTAAAGATGGAAAGGAAGAGGCAACCTTGTCACATAATTTCTGGGGTAGTAAAGGCAGAATTCAATTTGCTGAGGGGATCACATTTTGCTCCGACTATAAATACAAAAATATTCTTACCCTTCGGTTTCTGGATGGAGAGTCAGAAATTCTCAGATACCATGTTGAAGGTGATTCAGGAAAGCAGTTCGCCGAATTTTCGTTAGGTATCGCTATTGTGGATGCGGAGAAATTATTATTAATGACAGCACTCGGAATGGTGATGTTCCTTAATATATTCAATGAGTTTAATGGCGGGGAAGACGCTGGACCATTTTTAATGATGGCAGCATCAGGCTGATGGGTCTGGTCTGGCTACGACTTGACTATATTTTTTGCCATCCCCGGAAAGATGAATCCGTGAAAAGGCAATACCGAATACCAATAGATTCTTCCCCATACTCCAAGTGGCCGGAAGGTTGCTGTTTGGTACAAAGTAGCTTTACCCGCGGTTTCTTTTACTTTAAACTCAAGCCAGGCTTCACCCGGCAATTTCATCTCAGCATATAATAATAGTCTGCCGTTTGGTTTATCAGCGACCAGCACTCTCCAGAAATCAAGGGCGTCGCCAGACTTTAGGTCCGAGTGACTTCTTCTTCCCCGCCGAAGTCCAACGCCACCCACCATCTTATCCATTGTTCCCCGCATTCCCCACATCCAGTTTCCGAAATACCATCCGCGCTCGCCGCCGATCTGCCAGATATTATCGATAACCTCCTTTTGGTCTCGATCAAAGCTCACCTCTCGCTTGTCTAAAAATACGCCATGCTCAGGGACCATGACGAAGCTCAGGAAGTTTTTATCCAACGTTGCCAACGCAATGGAGTCTTTCCAGCTGGAGATAACATTCTTCTGGCTTATCTTTTCAAAAGCCATGTTGAGGGCCTCCTCGTAACTCGAACGCTTCACGGCAACGAGATCGAGAATTTTATTTTCTTTACAGATCACTTCGTTCTTCATGCTACTCACCAGACTTCGTGCCAGCGAGTAGGAGGTAGAGGTTACCAGGAAGAGCCATAGCGATGAAAGCTTGGGTGTTAGAACGGGGATCGTAATGATCAATCTTTTCAACTTTCTCACTTTGGCAAACCCATACAACATTTCTTTATAGGTGAGCACCTCTGTTCCCCCAATGTCAAAGACCTGGCGATACGTCTCTGGCTTCAGTAGTACTCCCTCCAGATATTGTATCACATTGCGAATACCAATCGGCTGGCATTTTGTTTTGAGCCAGCGCGGCGCGATCATCATTGGCAGTTTTTCTACCAGGTCCCGGATGATCTCAAAGGAGGCGCTGCCGGATCCTATAATGATCGCAGCCCTCAACACCGTTAATGGTACACGACCGCAGCGAAGGATATCCTCTGTATTTTTTCTGGAAAGAAGATGATCGGAGAGATGGCTGTCATTCACGATTCCACTCAGGTAAATAATTTGTTGGCAAGAGGTGGTGCCGATATATCCTACAAAATTTTCTGCTGATTTAGCTTCAAGTTCTGAAAAATTCTCATGGGATGAACTCATGGAGTGCACCAGGTAGTAGGCTGCATCGATGTCAGCTGGCAAAGATGAGAGTGACTGTTCATCATTAAGATCCGCTTCGACTACCGTTACGTGTTTCAAAAAATCTTCGGTAAAATCTTCCCAGTCAAACCGAGCGCTGTGACGTACCGCGCACACGACTTCGTGCCCTGATTCAACCAATACGGGCAACAGCCTGCGGCCAATATAACCGGTAGAACCTGTAAGTAGTATTTTCATTTTGCAGCGATTGATCGTTCACACTTCTTCCAGAAGGATGAAAACGATGGTGTTAACTCTACTTTAGGGAACATCCATTGGGCAGCAGTTTTGTATCCGGGGTAGTGACGAAAGGCCGGATGTTCTTTGCTGGTGACAGATGAAAACTTTTCAATTCCTCGCAAGTCCTCTATTTCACCCGTAACGATCTGAATTCCATTAATGTTAGATGCCAGATGAAGAATAAACTTAATAACTTTTTCGGAAACCGGAAACTTTTTAAAGTGACTAGGTTCCAGAAGAAGTACGCGATTGGCATCAAGATCCTTCTGCCACAGTGGATCAAGATTGTAGGAGTTATAAATGAGTAATGGCTTTGAATAGTCGAACGCAGGAGGTGAAGTAGGAGGAAGTAGCGTCGTAAAGCTCACGGTTGAGAGCTCCCGCAGTTCTTCAGGGACAGAAACGGTCGAAAGTTTTTCGTAAGGCACGTCGATAAACGTATCTCGCTGTGTGGTCGAGGAATAATGATTTAGATTTTCCTGATTGAAGACGTATTCTTTGTTAGAAAAAGTACCAGCCACCCATTGCCAGCTTAGGGTATTGCTGGCGATATCACCATCCAGCAGATGGTAATACATCCATTGGCTTGGAAGCCTCCAGTCACATTGTCCCATTGGGCAAGCGAGTGAAGCAAGATACATGCGAACGTGGTTGTGAAGATAACCCGTAATGTATAGTTGTTTTACTTGATCATCCAATAAAGTAATTCCCGTCCTTCCTTCGATGATGTTTGTACTCATACCTTGCCGGGCGTTATACCGGAAAGGACTTTTCAAATTAGTGAAGATATCATCCCCATATTTCCACCAGACACGTTGAAAGTATTCGCGCCATGTAAGTTGATTAATAAACCGATAAGCATCGGAAAAGCTAAATTTTTCCAGTACCGCATCGCGCAAGTGAGGCAGTGACAGTACTCCCCTTGAAATAAACGGTGAGAGATTCGACACGGCTCCATCGAGATAATTTCTGGTGGCACCATACTGCAATACGTCCACACGTTCAAGCCTGCTTAAAATTTCCTGATAATTTGTTGTAGGCTGGATCATTTTGAGGGCCGGCGTGAATTTGATTTTACCCTTCAAAGTAAACATATGCAGGACTGTATTGTTATTGTTAAAAAAAGAGAAATGCTGAAGAACAAGAATATATTGATTATTGGGGCAACAGGCGGCATCGGAAGGGATTTAACCCGACTTTTGACCCAGTCGGATGCGAACGTATTCATCACAGGAAGGAATGCTTCCCGCCTTTCCATGTTGGCAGAAGAGCTGAACATACCGACTGAGCGGACAATGGCCCTTGATCTACTCGATTCTAATCTCATTGAAAAACTTAAAGAGCAGTATTATAAAGAATTTAGCTCGATCAATATTTTTGTCAACTGTTCTGGCATTGGACTTATCAAGCCGGTAGAAGAATTGAACGCCGATGAATTCATTCGTTCATTACAAATCAATCTTATTGCTCCGTTTTTATTGATTAAAGCATTTCTGCCTTCCATGAAGGAAGCGAAGAAAGGATTGATTATTCATATTCCCGGGGTATTGGGGAAAGTTCCGATGAGCGGGGCCGCCGCCTATAGTGCAAGCAAATATGGCCTTGTCGGCATGATGCAAAGTGTGCGGGAGGAAGTCAAAAGGACTGACATCCGGATCACCAATCTTTTCCTTGGAGGAACAAGCAGCCCTTTCTGGGACGAAATCAATATGCGCGTCCAGCGTGATAAAATGATTACAACGGAAGATGCGGCGAAGGCAATATGGTTTTTGTGCCAGCAGCCCTCGTCGGGTGTAGTGAGTGAAATGGTGCTCCAACCTTTTAATCACCAGGCTATCTGATATCAGGCCCGGATTATTTTTTTTGTTCGAAGGGTTGATGTACTGAGGATTTTTCTGTTACTGACATTCTTAGAAGATACGACCTCACACAACGCGCACGAATGATCGGCGCTGTCGATCCACGTTATCACATTAAGATGCACGTAAGCAACCAGATCGGGTAAGAGCTGAAATTGCTTGTACGGTAGCGTCTCGGGCAAATGTTTTAATTTGTCAACGTGGAATCCAGAGGTTCTTCCAAGAAGTTGAATGAGCTTTTCGTGTTTACCAGACAAGAACTGCAAAACAAATTCATGTTGCTGCTTCACTAGCTTTTCGGTCAGGGTATTTTTATAAATAGCAACGATATATTGTTTTGGTTTTAGTGCAACGGGAAACGCATAGGTGCAAATATTCATGTTGTGCCTGCCATCAGAAAAACTTGCAATGCTGTAGACAGCCTGATCGACTCGGTTCCAGGGCTTGGTTCGTACGATGTCCTTCATAATGTGCTTAAAAATTTCTTAGCAGTCATTTTCAGCCGGTCGTGCTTTTCCTTGTCCATTTTATCGAGTTGTTTTACCATCATACTCATCCTTGGATTTTTAATGAATTCGTTTTTATGTTTTTCAATGAATCGCCAGTAGAGTGCATCCCAAACCTCGCACCATTCCCCTTTTGGATAGTTACTCATCTTCAATAAATAGTTCGAGCCGGAGATGTAGGGCTTGGTGCTCATTTTTCCTCCGTCAGCAAATTGGCTCATGCCGTAAACATTTGGAACCATGACCCAATCATACGAGTCAATAAACATTTCCATGAACCATTGGTAAACCTCGTCGGGATCGAATTCGCATAGTAGCATGAAGTTACCGATGACCATGAGGCGTTCGATATGGTTGCAGTATCCAGTATCAATCAATTTTGAAATTACATTATCAACAGGAGCGATGCCGGTGGATCCATTCCAGAAACTAAGGGGAATCTTTTTCGAATGTTGCCAATGATTATTCGTGCGTTGGTAGACGCCCTCACGTTGATAAACAGCACGCATGAATTCTCTCCAGCCTAGAATCTGCCGGATGAATCCCTCCAGTGAATTGATTGGAATTTTTTTACGGGCGCCGTAGGCAATCGTGAGGTCCAAAATTTCCTGCGGTGTAAGCAGACCGATATTGAGACATGACGTTAACAATGAATGGAAGAGTGTTGAGTTTTCTTTGACAAGAGCGTCCTGATAGATTCCGAAATGAGTGAATCGGTTTTCCAGAAAATCATTCAACACGGTTCGTGCCTGCGCCGTGGTGATCGGAAAGTTGAAATTGTCGGTTGTTCCGTAGTTTGATTTGAAATAGTTGTTAACATAGCCGATCGCTTCCTTTACGAATTTATCATGACTGAACGTCGCGGGTGTAGGCGGCACTACCGATGCCGGCATTTTTTTTCGGTTTTCAGTATCGTACGTCCATTGTCCGCCCTGCGGTTCCTTCTCATGGGTGAGGATGTCAAAACGTTTGCGTTGTTCGATGTAAAATTCAGTAAGGAAGTACCGTTTTCGTTGATTAAAATAGGAATCGAGGTAGGAAGGTGTGCAGATGAAGTTTGGATTTGAGTGCTGAACGATTTTTAGCTTATGGCGGATTGCATAGCGCTGAATCCGCCGCTCGAGAAGATAATCGGTCGTGTCACAGTAATGAATCTGTTCAATCTTTTCCGCACGGAACGAGCTGAAAATGGTGTCCAGGGAGAGATGATCTTTGGCGTCGATGTACCGGGAAGTCAATCCTCTATCGGTTAGATTTTTGGCATATTGCTTCATTGACGCCCGGTGTAAAACGAGTTTATTCTTGTGAAAACGGTACTGTTCAAAAAATAATGCGTCTTCTATAAGGACTACGGTACGTCCCTTCATCAAAGCAGGATGATTTTCAAACAGTTGGTGAGGGAATATCAGCGTGACGGCTTTCATTTTAGAGCGGCGTTTCTGTTGGCACGACAACGGTCGCTACAATATTTTACTTCACTCCAGACTTTTGCCCATTTTTTTCTCCATGAAAATGGCCTCCCGCAAACTGCGCAGGTTTTTTGGGGAAGATCATGTTTGCTGCGCTGTTTCATACTGGAAAACGTTTAACAATTTTGCGCGTGATATGTTTAAATTGATATGACTGACGACGACAAGGATCGAATTATTGCGATGGCATGGGAGGACCGAACGCCGTTTGAGGCGATAGAGTTTCAGTTCGGAATGAAAGAGGACGAAGTCAAAGCTTTTATGAAGAAAGAATTGAAATTCAGCAGCTATAAGTTGTGGCGCATACGCGTGGAGAATTGTAGCACAAAACATTCGGCAACGCGAAGCAAAAATATTGAGAGATTCAGAAGCGATTCGCAGCGTAGTATTTCGGGAAACAAGATTTCAAAAAGATAGCATCAACGTTCATAATTGACACTTGACACGCGACCATTAGCTCGTGTGTAAAACATGGGGCTGGCACACTATTTTATATAACTCTGCCAAATTCAATTAACCCTCAAATTAATTGCCGATATGAATAATTTATTTCGTGGATTGCTTGCCGGCTGGGGAGCAAAAAAACTTGGTGGCGGCTGCCTCAGCACAATTTTAATCTTCGCCCTGATCTGGTGGGCACTAGGAAACTGCGATAATAATAATCGGCAGGTAAAAGTGAGAGAGAAGAACGCCACAACCGAAACCGTTGCTATTTGCCGGTAGATCCGTCCATTGCCCCTGAATGGCTTATTGTTTGCTGGGTCGCATTCTTTTTTACACCCGATTTTGCCCCAGTGCCCGGATTGATACAAGCCGACAGCCATTGCCGGCAGGCAACGTGGTTGGAATCGAAGTTAATCTTGCCTGCAATAGCATCCACTGGGCGCGGAGCTGTTCGAAGTCGCTGGTCAAATTTTTTCGGGTCGTCATTTAATTTATGACGGAAACGTTTCAAAATATACTCGAATCGAGTTCAGCTTGTGGGAACTTTCTTCATTTGATTTCCCTTTAATCAATCTAATTCCCGAAATATGAACGAACAAATTATCCTGAAAATGATCATCGGTGCCTGGGAAACTCAGTCTGCCCGTGTGACAAAACTGGTCAACTCGCTTTCCGATGAAAAACTTTTGACTGAAACAGCTCCTGGGCGCAACAGCGGATTCTATCTCGTAGGTCATCTTGCCGCTGTAAGCGATGCGTTGATTCCATTAATGGCATGGGGGGAGAAACTATATCCACAGTTGGATGATATCTTTCTGAAGAATCCGGAGAAGTCGCAGTTGGAAAAACCTTCTGTTGCACAAATAAAAGAATACTGGATAGCGATTGATTCAAAAGTAGCCGAACATATCAAGGCAATGAAGTTCGAGGAATGGTTCACGAAGCATAGTGCAGTTTCAGCAGAAGCGTTCGTTCAGGAGCCGTTTAGAAATAAGATGAATATCCTGATCAACCGCACGAACCACATGAGCTATCATTTGGGTCAGATGATTTATCTGACAGGGAAAAATGAATAATTTATTTTGCCACGGAGTGCATAAGATTTTCACAGAAAAATAGAATTGAATGCATTATTTATTATCTGTAAAATCCATGGATGCCGAAAGCTACCAACATTGCCAAAAAACCTTCGGCGAGTTTACTCAAGAAGAATATATTCGAGCTTTCAATCCAATCGCAGCGCGAGTAAAGGAACAGCAAGGCTGTCAGTCTTTGATTTTTTTTATTCGTGAAAATGCATTTTTATTGTTTCCGTGAAAGTCATGTAATCGGTGCCAACGTGTTTTGTACATGCTTACATCTGAATCCCTGAAAAATACACTTGCAACATCAGAGTTCAATAAACTTCTCTAGCGAGAAGGCTTGCGACTTCCTTGAAAACAATTTCTTCACCGGCTTCCATACGCTGCCAAACAGCTCTGACTTGCGGTAATTCTCCAGATCATCAGGATCGTTCCAATGGCTATAGGTAGTGTAGCACAGTGGATCATCGGCATCTTTTAACAATTGCAAGTGAACACAACCTGGAAAATTGCGGATCTTTTCTTTATTCTGATTGAAGATCTCGAGAAATTCCTCTATTTCATCTTCTCTGAAATGCATGCGTACAATACGGATAATCATGTCGCAAAGAAACCAAAAGAAGCCGACAAGATTCATATTCCCAGGGCATTTCTTCGTGCCTTTTTGTTTTGCTCTTCAATTTTTCTTAACGAGACAGGGTCACGATTCAAATCCGGGTATGTCAATCCCACAGATATCCCAGTCGTTCGCGTCAAATACAAAGTTAATGACGAACGATCCTAGAAATTTTCTAGGAGTATCTTCCTTCGGATATGAAATATACCGAATAGTCCCATTCACTCTCCCGATTTTATTAGCCAAATAGACGTCGATGCCCTCAACGGTTACTTCTTCTACTTCAAAGAAATTGTGTGCTGCCTGAAAGGCAAGGATCATCGATGAGATCGTTTTTTGAGGAAGTTCTTTTCCTCTGAATAAAATTACTTTGGCTAGTTTGTACACATCATATTCTTCATCCCATTTTCTGGTAAGAAGCGGATCTATAAATTGTGTGGCGTGTCTGTTGAGATCATATTTGTGATTGGGATGGAATTCCTCATAGATAAAATGCCAGGTCATTCCTTCAAGGGAGAAGTTATCGGTCTCATGATCGAATAGTTCTTCGATAATAAACTTATAGATGACTCTGTCTTCATATTCGCAGCAGCAATCCAGCACGATGTGCTTTTCTTCGAGTAGTCCCGTTACGCGGGTAAGTTGCTCCTTGATCTGTAAATTATTTAATCCATCACTTGCGGGAAAAAATGGATTCCCAATAAGTTCCCTGACTTTGGTGGGCTTACTGTTTTTGTACTGCTCTTCAAAATTATAAATATTACTTAACCACTTGTTTTCGATCTCCGGCGGAAGTTCCGACGTGTGGCTGATCTTCATGTTGTAGTCCATTTCGAGCTTGAGTCGGAGTAGTTCGGTCGAAGCTCTTAAATCATCTTCTGATTCAAATTCATTTTTGGGTAGATTTTCCATGGCATTTTAGTTTATGACGGATCGTTGGTTAAAAACCTGTTTGCCAACAGGCTGACGCCAACAACCGCGTCGCGTTTGATTGATGAGTTGAAACTATCATGGTGAAGAAACTTCTCAAAAAAAACGACTGCAGGAAAACCTGATCAATTTCGAATCAATGAAAAATGAAAGATTAACGAATGTAAAAATGAAGACATGGCTTGTGAATCAGCGTGAGGTCGGAATGGGCGAAGCAATGAACCACCGAATCAACTCATTCCTCAAAAATAATATTTACCGGACTGTCGTAGCTCAGACCAAGGAGTTCACTTGCATTCCCTTTATATATGCCGATCTCCAGAAGATTGAGACCGTTGAACAACAGAAAGCAATCCCCTTGCTCTGCCTGGTGATAGTTGGTGTGAATGCGGCGCATCTTTTCACCACCAAACGAGATCGTGAATACTTTACCTTTGCTTAATAGTTCAAACGTATCTTTTTGAATATTGGTGATCAGGTTTCCAAAATTGTCAACGCGGACAACGTGACCAAGTATTTGTCTCTTCGTCGCCTTTACATGACGGTCAGTCATCTTTTTGAAGGTCGCCATTGGCTTGCCCAGCGTTGTAATCGAAACTCCACTGGCGAGTCTTGCTGCCGCCGGGGCAAGTATATCTTTTTCTGGAAAAGAGGTATTGACAGGACTGATCGTATTGAGCTCGACGAGACTCTGCTGATTTTTGTCGCTGATAAGTCCCAGCAACCCGTTATCAACACTTACAAAAAAATGGTCCTCCAGTCCCATTGCGATAAATGAATCGCCACGATTGCCAGCGGCGTCGACCGCCACGATATGAACAGTTCCTTTAGGAAAGTCACGAAAGACCGATTTAAGCACGAATGCTCCGTGTGCGATGTCGCAGGCATTAATTTTGTTACTGATATCGATAATCGTTAATCCCGGATTTGTGCTAAGCACCCGGGCTTTGATCGCGGCCACATAATGGTCGCTCTCTCCGGAGTCGCTTAACAGGGTGACGATTGCCATTCGGGGTATTTCAGGCTAAACCGTTTGATTGGAAAAGCCGTTTAATTATTAGTTTTGTCACGAAATTAAATCTTTTTCATATTAATTCATTGATCGAAAAAACCATCACTTTAGACAACGTCTCGCTGGTTGACTTTCTGGGCACAGGTAACAGGAATATTAACGAGTTGTCATCGGCATTTCCGAAGAGTCGAATCGTATCCCGGGGTAATGAAATCCTCATTAAAGGCGAAGATGTAGAAGTAATTCACATCGCCGATGTGCTAAGTTCACTGATCGACCACTTCCATCAATTTGGCAAGATTACCGAGGAGAACGTACGCGGCTATATATCCCAGGAGATACAAGTAGAGGTACCCAACGGCGCGGCGGATGGCATCCTGCTGTTTGGTACGAAGGGTAATCCCATTAAACCCAAGACAGCGAATCAACAACGACTGGTTCAGTCCGTCTATGACAATGATCTTGTATTTGCACTGGGACCTGCAGGAACGGGTAAGACCTATATTTCTGTAGCAATGGCTGTCAAAGCCCTCAAGAATAAACAAGTCAAGAAAATTATTATCACGCGACCAGCCGTGGAAGCAGGGGAGAATCTTGGATTTTTGCCCGGCGATTTAAAAGAAAAGATTGATCCGTACTTGCGTCCTATTTATGATGCATTGAACGACATGGTTCCATTTGAAAAGCTTCAATACTATATGGAGCGCGAGATCGTCGAGATTGCACCTCTTGCCTACATGCGCGGACGCACGTTGAACAATGCTTTCATTCTTCTTGACGAAGCGCAGAACACGACGCCAATGCAAATGAAGATGTTCCTTACCCGTATGGGTCCGGAATCAAAGATGATTGTAACGGGTGACATCACTCAGGTTGATCTACCTCGCAATCAAAGTTCAGGTTTGAAAGAAGCAGCAAAGATTCTTAAAGATGTGAATGGAATTGGATTTGTGGAGTTAAGTGAGAAGGACGTGGTGAGACACAAGCTTGTGAAGGATATTATTGTGGCTTATACTACCAACGCAGAGTCGAAAGCTTAAAGCCGAAACCTGGAGCTTCCTTATATCAGAGATTCCGTCGTGTCATGATCTATTCAGCAAAGAATTGAAAATTCTTTCAAATAGATAAAATCTCAAAGTTTGCTTACAACGACTTTGAGCTTTCCTTGTTCTGCTTTCCGCACTATCTTCCTTAATGCACTGGATTCCATTCGCCATGGTTCGCATTACGGCCGTCTTTTCTGCGGGAGTCATCCTTTGCATTTATCGACCAGAGCTTTTTTCCGTGCGATTGGTCACTATGGTGCTGCTGGTTTTCCTGACTATTTACTTTATAACCTGGCTTGTTTTGAACCGGTCGAGTTCGATAAAATTAGCGACGGGAGTTATTGGATTGATCGCCGTATTTTGGGCTGGATATCTTACCGTTCTTTTAAGAAATGAAGAGGGGAATGAAGATCATATCTTGTATATCAGACAGGAAATTGTTGCTTACAAAATAGAATTGATCAGTCCTGGCGAAGAAAAGCAAAAATCATTCAAACGAATTGGAACTGTTTTGGGTGTTAGGACGAAAGCTGGATGGCAGCAGGCCTCTGGGAAAATAAACCTTTACTGGCCGAAATCAGAACCTGTGATGGATTTTGATTATGGTGACATATTGTTAATCAAAGGATCACCACGTGACCTTGAATCGGCATTCAATCCAAATGAATTTGATTTCAAGGCATATCTTAAATTCAAAAATATTTTTCATCAGCACTTTGTGCAAGGAGGTGACTGGATACGTATCGAAAAATCCCGGGACAAGGGATTTCTTTTCTATGCTCATCGCGCGCGTAACTGGTCGGTAAGGGCAATTAAGAATAATATTTCGTCACCACGCGAGCAGGGACTTGTGAGTGCGTTGGTATTGGGTGTAGTCGATGGATTGGATACAGATTTAATGAATGCGTACGCGGCTAGTGGTGCTATGCATGTGCTTGCCGTCTCCGGTCTTCACGTAAGTATTATTTATGGAATTCTTTTATTCTTTTTTAAACCGTTGGGTAAAAGTGTCAGCGCGCAATGGTTTATTGCTATACTCAGCTTGGTGTTATTATGGGGTTATGCCTTCATCACAGGATTATCTCCGTCCGTCCTTCGTGCCGTTACGATGTTCTCTTTCGTCGCCATTGCCAAGCCTGTGGGAAGGAGCACGAATTTTTATAATACACTTGCTGCTTCTGCTTTCTGTTTGTTGCTCTATGATCCATATTTAATTATGTCGGTTGGATTTCAACTATCGTATCTGGCTGTATTGGGAATCGTCTATTTACAGCGTCCGATTTATAATTTATGGGAAGCGAAGTCGTGGTTTATGGATTGGGCCTGGCAACTTAGTTGTGTTTCCATTGCTGCGCAAATCGCCACGTTCGCGTTGGGATTCCTTTACTTTCATCAGTTTCCGGTTTATTTTCTTTTGGCAAACTTATTTATCATTCCGGGATCCTTTGTTGTGCTGGTAGGAGGGATACTTTTATTATTAATGAGTCCATTTACGTTCATTGCCTCGTGGCTTGGGATGGGGCTCGAATGGTTTGTAAGAGTTTTGAATGAAGGTATTTTTCTTGTTGAGAAGCTTCCATATTGTTTGATCAGTGATGTTTACATATCTACAACGCAATGCTATTTGCTTTTTGGTCTGCTAATCGCAATGTTGTTGCTAGTTCAGTTCCGAAAGTTTCAATTGATCCTGATGATGACAGGAATCGTTATTCTATTTTCTCATCTGTCATGGGTTCGCTTGAACACTGAGATAAAGAAGTCACGTTGGACAGTCTATAGAATTCAAGGGCATAGCGCGATGGAGTGGTCGGATAATGGATATTCAACATTTGTTGGAGATTCTTCACTGCTGAAGGACACTAGAAATATCAAATTCCATTTGTTTTCGAACCGGCTTGTAAATGGTGTAACCATTATTGAGTCAGCTGAAAAATTTGCTTCTGCAAGGGAAG
>JBBRFP010000021.1:0-12739 GCA_038241465.1 Cytophagales bacterium
AAGGGCCCTAAAGGAACGGAAGCCAGGCTTGAAGTGATCAGAAAAAACGTGAAAGAGCATTTGAAGTTTACAATCATCCGCGATAAGATCCCTCAAAACTCCGTTGATGCTGCCTACATGATCGATCAGGAGATCGGATACATCAAGATCCATCTCTTCTCCAGTACAACCTATGCTGAATTTCATACCGCCCTCGAGAAACTTCGGAAGCAGGGAATGAAAAAACTTGTCCTAGACCTTCAGGGAAATCCAGGAGGATTTATGAGTCAGGCTATTGAGTTGGCTGATGAGTTTCTTCCAAAGGGTAAAAAAATTGTCTTCACAAAAGGAAAAGATAAAAAATATGATTCAGATGCCGTATCAACTGAACGGGGCGACTTTGAAAAAGGTGATCTTATTGTATTAGTAAATGAAGGAAGCGCGTCTGCTTCGGAAATCGTCGCTGGTGCGCTCCAAGATAATGACCGTGCACTTGTTGTTGGAAGAAGATCTTTTGGAAAAGGATTAGTTCAGGCACCTTTCGATCTAAGTGATGGTTCAGAGTTACGACTTACCATCTCGCGTTATTATACACCAAGCGGAAGATCGATTCAAAAACCTTATGTAGACATGGAAGAATACTCAAAGGACATGCTCAAGCGATATCGTCACGGAGAATTTTTCAATGCCGATAGTATTAAGTTCAATGACTCATTAAAATATCAAACCCTCAACGGCCGCAACGTATATGGCGGTGGTGGAATTATGCCTGATTATTTTGTTCCACTCGATACGACACAGAATAGTACTTACCTGAATCAACTTTACAACTCTAATTCTATCCACGAATACGCTTTTAACTATTCTGCAACTCATAAAGAAGAACTAACGAAAATCGGTTATGAGAAGTACCTCAATAATTTTAATGTAACAGATGAAATGTTGCGCCAACTGGTTAGGGTTGGCGAAGGGAATAAAGTAAAATCGAACTATAAGGCGATCGAAACACAGCGGCGGGTCTTTGAGATCAATTTAAAGGCACAGATCGCGAGAAAAGTGTGGGGCTTTGAAGGCTTCTATCCGATCTATAACCAGGAAAACGAAATTCTTCAACAAGCGCTCAAGCTCTTCGATCGGATTCCGGATTTAAGTAGAGAGAAAATGTGAGCAAGATTTATGGATTGGCAGGATTTTTTAGATGCCTAATTCTTTCGGAAAAGTCTATAACTTAGAGTTCAAAATAAGAATTCTATGTACTACCATCGTCTCGGCAAGATTCCTCCAAAACGTCATACTCAATTTCGTCAGCCTGACGGAAGCTTATATAAAGAAGAAGTAGTTAGCTCAGAGGGTTTCTCCGGAATCTATTCAATATTATATCATATCAACCCTCCTACCAGAATCAAAGAGATAAAAGCGCCTGTCAAATATGGCCCAAAGAAACTAGAAGAGTATGGGCTGAAGCAAACCCATTTGAATACCTCGAATGTAGGTATTACAGGTGATGATTATCTTGATGCTCGTAAAGTTCTGTTGATAAACAATGATTGTTCAATGGCCATTTGCTCTCCTAAGAATAGGAAGATGGACTACTTCTACAAAAATGCAGAAGGCGACGAAGTCTTGTTCATTCATGATGGTAGTGGAAAGCTCATTTCACAATTTGGAATGCTGGAATTCAAGCAAGGAGATTATGTAGTCATTCCACGGACAGTGATTTACAAACTTGAATTCAATGAAGGGCCACTCAGGCTATTGATCATTGAATCTGTTTCTCCGATTGAAACAGTAAAGCGTTATCGCAATCAGCTCGGTCAGTTGCTGGAGCATTCCCCTTATTGCGAGCGTGACATTCGGCCGCCAGTAGCGGTAGCACCTGATACCTCAAGGGGTGAATTTTTAGTTAAGATCAAGAAGCAGGGAAATTTGCATCAATACGTTTACGATTACAGTCCAATTGATGTGGTGGGATGGGATGGATTCCTATGGCCCTATGCATTTTCTGTTCATGAGTTTGAGCCTATCACCGGGCGCATTCATCAACCACCACCTGTTCATCAAACGTTCCAGGGAAGGAATTTTGTGATCTGTTCATTTGTGCCAAGATTGTTTGATTACCATCCATTGTCTATACCGGCCCCGTACAATCATAGCAACATTGATAGCGATGAAGTTCTTTATTACGCTGAAGGAAATTTCATGAGTCGCCGTGGAATTGAGCGGGGGTCGTTTACCCTTCATCCGGGAGGATTACCACACGGACCACATCCTGGAACAGTTGAGAAAAGTATTGGAGCGAAAGAGACAAAAGAACTCGCTGTGATGCTTGATACTTTCCATCCGTTGTTTTTAACAACCGATGCGATTGAATATGTTGATACGAACTATCCAATGAGCTGGACAGACAACGAAGGCGGCTTTAATGAAATTAATACACCATAATTCTATGAAGAGATTATTCTATATAGCGTTTTCAAAAAATCCTCAGGACTTCTGGATTGGGAACGTTCTTTGCCAGCGACAGTAAACAAATTAAATTGTCATGCAAAATTTCTCTCTACCCATTCAGGTTCGCTGGTCTGACATTGATCAGAATCGTCACCTGCGCCATTCGGCATATTATGATTTCGGAGCCACGGTCCGTATTTCCTGTTTTTCATCTCACGGACTAACTAATTTAAAATTAGAAAAACTACACATCGGACCTATACTCTTCCGTGAAGAGGCTGTCTTCAAACGGGAGATCAAATTTGAAGACCAGGTCACAGTTGATATGGCTGTTACCAAAGCAACCGCTGACTTCTCGCGTTGGAGCATTCGCCATCATCTTTATAAAGAAGACAATGTCTTATCAGCGGTACTAAACCTTGACGGGGCTTGGATAGACATCACAAAACGAAAACTGGCAGTGCCCAATGAATATATTCGGAAGATTTTTGATGATTTCCCAAAGAGTGAGGATTTTCAGTGGTCGAAAAAACCTATTCGTTAATTTTTAATTCGATGCTTCGCCGTCACCGAATTCACAAATCAAAAAATTAACTTAAGATCCACCTCTCAATCACCTCCGGATAATGCTTATACTCCAGCGCATGCACCTTGTTTGCGATTAGTTCGATAGAATCATCTGCATCGATCTGTTCCGTTGCCTGAAACAAAATCTTTCCCTCATCAAAATGACTATTGACTTCGTGTATGGTAATGCCCGTCTCCAGCTCATCGGCATTTTTTACCGCTTCATGAATTCTTTTTCCGTACATACCCTTTCCTCCGAACTTTGGAAGCAATGATGGATGAATATTGATGATTGGATACTCATTGATGAGATAGTTGGGAATTAACCAAAGAAATCCAGCGAGCACGATATGAGTAACCTCACTCTCAATCAGCATATCGATGAGCACCTCCTGTTGATCAAACTGAGATCTGTCAAAAATATAGGAAGGGACATCAAGATTTTCAGCGCGTTCAAGGGCCTTTGCATTCGGATTGTTGGTCAGCAAAATAGAAACGGCAATGGATTTATGTCCAAGGAAATATTTTATAATAGCTTCCGCATTGGTACCGTTGCCGGAAGCAAAGATGGCGATGTTAAATTTCTGGTGGTGCATAAAGTGTAAGATTACGAAAAGGTTCCCTCAGATCTCGCAGACGGAAGACGCGGATTTCGGGGAATAAATCTTTGGACCATTCCCTATTTAAACAAGCGAGATCTGGAGGAATATTACAAAAATCCCATACTGAGAATCCCTGCCACCATTATCAGCTTACAGAACTGGCTGAGTTGATAAAAATCTCTTCTCGTATCGGCGCGCACAAGCCACCCTGCGAGAATTAGCATTGGCATGAAGAGCGTCCAGAAGAATAATTGCATAGGCAACTGCATTACCAATTGATGTAAGGACAGCACCAGTGAGGCAAACAATATCATCAAAAAATAAGTAAACACCTTTGTTCTACGGATACCCCATACGATCGGAAGTGTTTTGCAGCCAAAGGTGTCATCGCCTCGAAGGTCTTCGAGGTCTTTGATAATCTCCCGCACCAGCGTGATAAAAAAAGCAAAAAAAGAATACGTAGTTACTAGAATATGAACAGGAGGGTATAGTAAATTAACAATGAAAATAGAAAGTCCAGTGAGCAGTGCAACGGTAAAATTACCAATGAACGGTAACCTTTTCAATGCGTTGGAATACAACCACAAGAAAAAGGCACTGAAAAAATTCAAAACACCAATACGCCAGTCGAGCAGAAGACCGATCGCAACACCCGAAACAGAAAGAAGCGAATGAAACAATAACGCATATCTTCTTGTTATTCCCTTTCCTATAACGACCCTTTCGGGCTTATTTATCAGATCAATTTTAACGTCATAATAGTCGTTAATGATATATCCACCCGCAGCGATCAGTACGGTTGAAATGACAAGAAAAAAAAGATGGATGTCAAAAATTTTATCCAGAGAAATAAGAAAGGCTACTGTAGAATATTGAGCCAATCCGATGATCAGAAGATTCCAGAAGCGCGTCAAAAGCAAAAGAGAACGAATCAGACTCATCGCTGCAAAAGTAATAAGGAGAATCTGCTTTATCGATTAAATTTTTATACCTCAAAGAAACCAACAGAGCCGCCTACCCACGTTTTGTTCTGATTGAATTTTACTCCGATCATCTCCCCCCGACTGAGTCGCACAAGGTTGGTGATTAATTGCGGCCTGACCTCACCGTCTTCCCATATAAATAACAACCGGATCTCGATCTTAACCATTCCGTCAGGAGCCTGTACCACAGGTTCATATTCCACTTTTCGTTGAAGCATGAACTCATGGCGTTGATCTTTGGGAATCGCTGTCAGATCATTCTCCGTTACATTAAAAATCACACCGCTTCCCGAAAAAGAAAAGAGTGGTTTTAATACATAGTTTTCAAGGTCTTTTGGAAACTCAGCATAGTCAGAAAGAAATTTACATTCAGGAATGTATTTACTCTTGATCAACGGCATGGTGTATTTGCTGATGCGGTAAAACCAATTGGGATGTCCTGCCCATTCCACATCTACGTTGTCAGTCAGGTCATACGAAAGCTTGAGATCACTTCGCTTCAGTAGCTCATCGAAGATGACGCGATTATAAATCCGTTTGATATGAATTCGCTTTCCATCTTTTTCGTAGAATAACTTTTTGTCCTCACGAATGATGTCGCCAATGTGAACAGGCTCAATGCCTGTAAAGTCTCTGGTGACAAGAAAGTCGATGGCTGTGTTTTGCTTTAACGGATCGATCTCCAGTAAAATTACATGCTCAGGTTTGTGTCCGTTCAGCAAGACTTTTTGGAGCTTCTCACGGTAAGCTTTTGAAGAAAGTCCAAAGTGGCTTTCCAGATCGAGAGGGACCGTAAAATGTTGTCGGTACTTATTTGCGATCACATCCTGCCATCCAAAAAGTGATGGAAAGCCCTGCATCTCGATAAGCTTTGGCTCCAGTTGGCCATTCTCCTTTACGACTGCAAAATCCAAAGCAAGAAAAAGTGTATGATCGGTTTCGTTTGGAACAACTAAATTAGCTGGGATCGCTTTTTCCGTAAGCTTTACGACATTTTCCTTTGTCAGAAAGTCAATGATGTCATTTGATGCTTTTACCAACTTTTCTTTAAAATCACGACCGACAAATACAGGCGTCTCAGCAACCCTGAACGTGACCTTGTGATTATACATCGAATCGATGTCAGCAAGGAAAGCCTCGTATTTACTTTCGGTAAAGTCCTTATTGTAAGCAGCCCGTGCGCCAGAAATCATAATAATACGGCGTTCATTTTGGAACGGAGCGCCATTTTCAAAAATCCAGGAACAATCGTTTTGTAGGTAAGCTTTATTTTGTCCGGTTCATTAAGATATTGAAGCATTTGATAATACTTCTTTTCACCGTGCCGTTCGATTACATCTTTTTTCTTTTCATCCTTCATTAAGTATTTATACATTCCTTCGGAGTCAACTTCGGGATGAAACTGTGTTCCAAAAAAAGACTCATCAAAACGTATGGCCATGATGGCCCGTTCTAATAAAACATGAGGTCTATCTTTTTCAATACATACGATCTGACCACCACCTGACCAGATCTTTCCCTCATTTGGTTGTACAATTTGGTAGTCGCGCGAGTCCACTGCGTAAAATGGATCGGGCAGATTTTTCAGCAATGGTTCATTCTTCCCCTCTTTTGTTTTATGTACCTGCATTACTCCGAAAGCTGTACCCTTTCGCTTTTTGATCTCTGCATATCCATAGTTCCGGCAGAAGAGTTGGAACGAGTGACAAATCAAAAAAACCGCCTTTTTCTCAAAAGGATTTTGCGAATTAAATTTCCGGATGCCATCAATCAATCCGAAATAATTGCGCTCCCAGTCTGATCCCAGGCTATCAACAGGACTTCCAGGACCTCCGGAAGAAATGTACGCATCATAACTCAAATCGGCTATTTCCTTCTTCAATCTGATATCATAGATGTCATAGGTGAGATCCAGACGATGATCATTCTTGAATTGCTCCACTAATTGAATAATGCAGCGCATTCCTTCATTAGCTTCGCCTTCATACAGGTCAAGAATTGCAATTTTTATCATACTAAATTCCAACTAACGTTTGATCTGTGATGTAATCTACAACTCGTTCAAGACTGTGTGTTTTGTCAAACACTTCTAATTGACGATCGGCTCCCGTCCCTTGCTGTAAAATTCTATGAATAGAGTTTATGGCCTCACGGCTCCCGAGATCATCCACCACGTCATCGATAAAATCGAGAAGCTCATTGATCAATGTGATTGTATCAACTTCTGCCTGTTTACCAAAATCAATAAGCTTACCTTGAATACCATAGCGTGAAGCTCTCCATTTATTTTCGCTGATCAGCGCACGATTGTAAACAATAAAGCTCATGTTTTGCAGCCTGAGTTTGTACAGCTTCACGGTGAGCGCCTGCAATACTGCGGTAATAGCGATCGTTTCCTCGATCCGCATCGGAACATCACAGATGCGATATTCGATGGTATCAAAAAATGGATGAACCCTTACGTCCCACCAGATCTTTTTTGCATTGTCAATGCACTTGGTGCGGATCAATAGATTGACATAGTTCTTGAAGTCATCCCAATCATTAAAATAATCTGGTAACCCTGTGCGGGGAAACTTGTCGAATACTTTCGTTCGGAATGATTTAAAACCTGTATTACGGCCTTCCCAGAACGGCGAATTGGTTGACAACGCATAAATGTGAGGGAGAAAGTACCTCACGGTATTCATAATGTGGATCGCCATGTTCTTATCAGCAATGCCGACATGAACATGCAATCCAAAAATAAGATTGGAACGCGCGGCCTCCTGCATCTCATTTACAATCTCGTCATAACGGGGATTCGGCGTAATCAACTGTGTGCTCCAGTGCGAGAAGGGGTGAGTCCCTGAAGCGCCGATCTTTAACCCAATGCTGCCTGCAATTTCACCAACTGTTTTACGAAGAACTTTAATTTCCTGATTTGCCTGGTGAACATCTTTGCATATTCCTGTTCCAACTTCTACCACGGCCTGATGCATCTCTGCCTTTACACTTTCACCAAGCATTTGTGCCGCGATGTCTACAATTTTATGTTCATGTGATTTTAGTTCCCGGGTTACCGGATCAATGACCATGTACTCCTCTTCAACGCCTATTGTGAATTTTTCCATATCCTCACCGATGATCCCTGAATATTTTATTTTTTAGCGACTTTCTTAACGGCAGGTTTTTTTTCTGCTTTTGGCTGAGCTCCAATCTGATTGTCTGCTGATTTTAGAAACGAGGCAACACCATCAGAAACAAAAGAACCCCACGTGAGGTTGTCCTGTCCATCCTTTTGTGCCTTAGCCCGTTCAATCGCCATCTTCGCGGCATTTTCAACTACCCAATCAAAATTTTCCTGACCAACAGAAGTAAGTTCTGCGTCCGGCGCGGGATTACAAAAATCGATCGCATATGGAATGCCATCACGCACTGCCATTTCAACCGTATTGAAATCATAACCCAAAGCATTGTTCAGATCAAGAACATAATCATGAACCTGTTTCAGAAGTTTGGCAGAAGCAGGTCCCTTTCCGTGTACATATCGTAGATGATGGGGATTGCGTGGCTCGTACTGCATGATACGGACATGCTTCCTTCCTAGGCAGTAGCAGCGGAAATAATCATCAAAAATAATTTCTTCTTGTAGCATCATCACGAGTTGGGCTGTTTCACGGTAGGCAGTAAAAAATTCTTCGGGCCCACGAAGCTTGTAAACACTTTTCCAACCTCCCCCGGAGTGAGGCTTCATGTACGCAGGCCAGCCGATGTGTTCAAATATTTTATCCCATCCAAGCGGGAACTTCAAATTGGCAAATGATGAATCCTGCGTATCCGCTGGCTTTTCATGAGAAGGAAGTATCACGGTCTTTGGTACGGGTACCCCGATCTTTACAGCCAGTGCATTATTAAAAAACTTCTCATCTGCACTCCACCAAAAAGGATTGTTCATCACGGCAGTTCCGGAGATGGCAGCATTTTTTAAATAAGCGCGATAAAAAGGAACATCCTGAGAGATACGATCAAGGATCACCGAATACCCCGTCGGTTCTGCTTGTGAAACTCTATCAATCAGCACGGGCTCTGCAGAAAAATCCTTCCCTCCGATCTTATTGATCCGTTCGATAAATGCCTCTGGAAAAGAGCGCTCCATGCCGTGTAAGATTCCGATTTTTTT
The DNA here is from genome assembly GCA_038241465.1 of Cytophagales bacterium. Classification (GTDB taxonomy): domain Bacteria; phylum Bacteroidota; class Bacteroidia; order Cytophagales; family Cyclobacteriaceae; genus ELB16-189. The sequence continues at coordinate 8,742 of JBBRFP010000021.1, forward strand.
CATGTGATGATCTTTAATTTTTTGTGTTTCTGTGAGCGATGATGATTTGTTGAAATTTTTCCGGTCTTGCTGTAGGTATATTATGTCCCGTATTGGTAAACCAAAATAACTCCTTTTTTTCTGCTTTCAACACTTTGAAATAGTCCTCGGTGAGCTTAAAATAAGTCTGATAATCCCGGTCTCCAACCAAAAAATAAACCGGACACTTAATTTCCGGTGCAACCTCAAAGAAATTTACATGCGCTGCCTCCAAAGTCAGGGTCAACCATTTTTCAGACCAATGTTCGACAAACTCGCGGGAAGCAGATTTGGAGCCCATTTCAGCGACAACCCACTTGCGATGGTAGTAGACGTCTTCCGCCGTTTTGAAAGGTAGATTCACTTTACTAAGCTCCTCCAATTCCACTTTATTACCTTTTGTCCTGGCCCTTCCTATTGCCCACGCGAGGGAAAGTCGTTCACTTTCATCCTGCCAAATCATTGGGCTTACAGCAAAATAAGCTTCAAGAAGGTCTGGGTAATCATTCGTAATTTTTAAACCCAGAAATCCACCCCACGAGACACCCACCAAATAGACCTTATTTTGCGAGAATCTTTTTCGGAGATAATTTATCAATTCGACGGCATCGTCCTCGATCAGTTGAACAGTTAATGGTTTGTCCGACGCATTTAGCTTCGCCGTCCTTTCTACGTCACGCTGATCCCATTGAATGACCAAAAAATGTTTCTGTAATGTTTTTGTGAATTTTTCATCATAGCCCATAACTGAATTGCCTGGGCCACCATGAAGAAAAAGTAAAACAGGATTTTTTTCGTCAGCTCCCTTGATACTGATCCATTGCTTAATGCCCCCGATAGTAACAGCTTCCTGTAAGTAAATCCAACCAAAGGCAGTCGAACACTCAAACAGAAAAACAATAAAAAAAAGTGTAAAAAATTTAGTTATGGGCTTCTCCACCAGCATGAATGAAATGATTATTGTATCAGGGACAAATAATGAGGAAACATCTGTCTCCATGCAGGCCAATCGTGCGGTGCATCATGACGTACATCAAGCCAATGATGAATTCCTTTGTTACGCAAAATAGCGGCCATGTTCTCATTTGCACTCCAGCACATGTCATGTGTACCAGTTCCCAATACTACAAACATGTCATTAAAATACGGACTGTTTGAATGTGGAATAAAATCAGGAGGGTTATTAAAGTAGACGTTGTTGTCGTAGTAGCCATCCATCTGATCTTTAATATCAAAGGCTGCACCCATATTAAAAACGTATTTTACAACTTCCGGATGTCTAAATGCAAAATTGGTAGCATGATAACCTCCGAAGCTACAGCCTGCAGTTGCCACTCGTGCAACTCCTGTCTCACGTTGCATCAATGGAACAAGTTCCGTCAACAAAAAGTTATCATACCAAATATGATTCATCACTCGCTGTGCAGGATGAATGCTCTTATTATACCAACTGGATGAATCGATTCCATCGGGGCAATAGATCTTGACAAGCCCTTCATTGACAAACCATTCGACACTCTCAAGCAGCTTGAAATCTTTATTCTCGTTGAAACGCCCCATCGATGTTGGAAATAGCATCACCGGATAGCCCCTTGTCCCGAAAGCAAGGACCTCTATGTCACGACTAAGGCTTGGGGAGTACCATTTGTGATAATGCTCGTACATGAGGAGGGGGTTTAAGAAACGGTATAAATATCAAAATCAGTCAGGTAAGTTAACGCTCGTTATTCTATTTTTGCAAGGATAAATGCCCGAAGAACCAAATAAAACCGAAGACCAGTCCGCTGCCGTTTTACCGGCGTACTTCTACCATTCCGAGAAGCTGAGCAATATTTATACGAAATTGCTTGAACGCCACGTAGAAGTAGAGATTCTTACTCCTCCAAATCTTGACAGCAGTAAACAATACCCACTCCTGATCCTCAACGATGGTCAGGATAGTATTTCTGTCAAAGTTAAAGATACAGTCGAGCGCCTTGTCGGTGAAAAAGCTATTCCAGAGATCATTGTTGTGGGCGTCGTGGCTGCAGACAGAATGCAGGAGTACGGTGTAGGTTTTCGATCTGACTATTATGGCCGAGGCAAAATGGCGAAAGCCTACTCAGAATATATCATCTCTGAATTGGTACCCTATCTCACTTATAAATATCCGGTCAGTAAATCTCCTGCATCACGTGCGATGGCGGGCTACTCGTTAGGTGGATTATCTGCGATCGACATCGTGTGGAACAACCCGGAGGTATTCGGAAAAGTCGGAATATTCAGTGGATCGTTCTGGTGGAGAAAGCGCGATACAAAAAGCATATTCTACTCCGATTACCGTGACAGGCTAATGCACCTGCAAGTGCGTCGCGGAAAATTCAAACCGGGAATGAAGTTCTGGTTCCAGACCGGAACAATGGATGAAGCGAGCGATCGTAATAAGAATGGTGTTATCGATTCCATTGATGACACGATGGATCTTATCACAGAACTTGCGCGAAAAGGCTATCGTCCCTTTCATGACATTCAATACCTGGAGATAAAGGATGGAAAGCATAACCAGGAAACGTGGGCAGACGCCATGCCCCATTTTTTAAAGTGGGCATTCGGAAATGAATAATTCAAAAATTATTCTCCGGACACCGCGATTGATCTTACGCGAGTTTATCGTTGAAGACGCCTTGAACATGTTTGAGTTGAATGCTGATCCTGAGATCATTCGATTTACCGGTGATGAACCATTTAAATCTATTGACGAAGCTATAGCATTGATTAAGAACTACAAGCAATATCGAAGTTACGGTTATGGTCGCTGGACCGTGTTGGAGGAACTTTCCTCGGAATATGTTGGCTGGTGTGGTTTGAATTTCAATAATGAAAGCGGAGAAACGGATCTTGGTTTTCGCTTTAAGCGAAATATGTGGGGAAAGGGAATTGCAACAGAAGCAGCGATTGCCTGCATCAATTATGGATTCAACGAATTAAAGCTTTCAAAGATTATCGGTCGTGCGATGAAAGAGAACAGAGCTTCTATACGCGTGCTGGAGAAAACTGGAATGCAGTTTGAAAAGGAGTTTGACGCTCACGGCGGAAAATGCATTCAGCTTTGTAAACAAAAATAACAGATCAAAGATGTCAACAAGGCAAACTGCAGATACGATTATATTCGACATTGGTAATGTTCTAGTTGATTATGATCCACGTTATCTATACAGAAAAATCTTCAAGACGGAGGAAGAAATTGAGTGGTTCTTGACAAACGTGACAACTCACGAATGGAACGAAAAGCAGGATGCCGGCCGTTCATTTGATGAAGCTATTAAGGAATTACATCAAAATTTTCCTGACCATAAACACGCTATTAATGCCTGGTCTGAACGCTGGCAGGAAACGATCAGGGGCCCTCTGCTCGAAACAGTTGAGATTTTACAAGCAATAAAAGATACCAAAAAATACAGACTCTACGCACTTACGAATTGGTCAGCCGAAACATTCCCGTGGGCGATGGAGAACTTTCCATTTCTGCACTGGTTTGAAGGGATTGTCATAAGTGGTGTTGAGAAAACACGAAAGCCGTTTCCGGAATTCTATCACATCTTACTGAATCGCTATTCAGTCAACCCGGAACGATCAATCTTCATTGATGACAACCTTGATAATATTGTCGCGGCCAAAGCTATTGGAATTGATGCAATTCCTTTTGTGGGGGCAGATGATTTGAGAGTTCAGTTGAAGAAACGCGGAGTAGCAATTTGAAAATGACTGATGCGAAATAATCAAACCGGTTGGTAAAACTAGTTATAGGAGATAAACTTGAGAACTTGTCCCGAGCCAATTCTAAAATTGCCTCATTTTCAAATTATTTATGCTGGAGCAAGAATCGATTTAACAACCTCCTCTGCGCAACGCTCAGCAGAAGCAAGGGCACCATTAACCATTCCTGCCTGGCCACTAATATCAGTAGCCTCTCCTGCAAAGAATAATTTTCCTCCTACGGG
>JBBRFP010000022.1:0-12701 GCA_038241465.1 Cytophagales bacterium
CACTCACTTCTTTAATCCACCGCGGTACTTAAGGCTTCTTGAAATCATTCCAACGGCGAAGACCGATCCGGAGATCACGAAGTTCCTTATGTACTATGGCGATAAGTTCCTCGGAAAGACAACTGTGCTTTGTAAGGACACCCCCGCATTCATCGGCAACCGCGTTGGAATTTATGGCTTGTTGAAAGTCATTGACTCGATGCGCAAGTTCGACCTTAATGTTGATGAGGTAGATAAGTTAACCGGACCTATCATCGGACGACCAAAGTCTGCAACATTCAGAACGTCTGATGTTGTTGGTCTTGACACATTAGTAAAGGTGTCGAACAATCTTTATGCAGGTTTAGTAAAAGATGGGGGGCGAGAGATGTTCAAGTTGCCGGATGTGGTGACAAAGCTGGAACAAAACAAATGGTTGGGTGACAAAACCGGGCAGGGTTTCTATAAAAAAACAAAAGGAGCAAAAGGACAGACAGAAATTCTTACGCTTGACCTAAAGACATTAGAATACAAGGCAAAAGAAAAAGTAAAGTTTGCCACACTAGAGACAACAAAAGGAATTGATAATTTAAAAGATCGCTTCAAGATCTTATTGGCAGGAAAAGACAAAGCCGGTGATTTTTATCGCGACGCATTCTTTGGATTGTTTCAATATGTTACGAATCGTATTCCAGAAATCAGTGACGAGCTTTTTCGAATTGACGATGCTGTTTCAGGTGGATTTGGCTGGGAGCTTGGCCCTTTCGAAACATGGGACTCCGTGGGAGTTGAAAAGAGCATTCCACTAATGGAAGCAGCAAATTATAAACCAGCACAGTGGGTTTATGACATGTTAGCTTCAGGAAACAAGTCATTCTATAAAGTTGAAGGCGGTCAAAAGAAATATTACGACATACCGTCGAAGTCATATAAGATAATTCCAGGAAAGGAAAGCTTTATCATTCTCGAAAATAAGAGTGAAAACGTTGTGTGGAAGAATCCAGGATCAAAGATCATTGATCTTGGTGATGGCATACTCAATTTCGGATGGCATACGAAAAGCTACACACTTGGAAGCGAAGTTATCGAAGGCTTAAACAAGGCTATTGATCTTGCAGAGAAAGATTACCGCGGATTGGTAATCGGTCATCAGGGTGCAGACTTCTCACTAGGTGCAAATCTTGGATTGGTCTTCATGTATGCTATCGAGCAAGAATACGACGAGATCGAATTCATGATTAAGGCATTTCAAAATTCGGTCATGCGAATTCGCTATTCATCTATACCAGTTGTTGTTTGTCCGCAAGGAAGAACACTTGGTGGCGGATGTGAGATGACCATGCATGCTGATATTGCACAGGCGGCAGCAGAAACCTACATCGGTTTAGTTGAAGTTGGTGTTGGGCTTATCCCGGGAGGAGGAGGAACAAAGGAATATACCAAACGCGTAAGTGATTCAATCGAAGAAGGTGATGTGGAACTGAACGCGTTACAAAATGCGTTCATGAATATAGCCACGGCCAAAGTAGCGACCTCTGCTGAAGAAGCAAGAGAGAATGGTGTGTTGAAAAAGCTGGATCGGATTTCCATGAACAAGGATCGCCAGATCACCGACGCCAAAGAAGCAGCGATTGAATTGGCAGATGCTGGATACACAATGCCGTTGCAGGCAAAGAACATAAAAGTTCAGGGACGCACAGGGCAAGCATTGTTTCTTGCCGGACTCCAGGGAATGCTGATGGGCAAATATGTTTCCGAGCATGATGTGAAGGTTGCCAAGTGGATCGCAAACATTATGTGCGGCGGTGATTTGACCTCGCCACAGGAAGTTACCGAGCAGTATCTGCTGGATCTGGAACGCGAAGCATTCTTATCGTTAACGGGAGAAAAGAAGACGCTTGAGCGTATACAAGCGATATTGACAGGTGGAAAACCTTTAAGAAATTGACAAACATTGTCGTAAACAAAAGAGCATTCTAAACACAAAAATATTATGGACGCATACATCGTAGGTGGCTATCGCACGGCAGTGGGCAAAGCAAAGAAGGGAGGATTTCGTTTCACAAGACCTGATGACCTGGCTTCAGACGTGATCAAGTACCTGGTGAAGTCTATTCCAGGGTTAGAAAATAAGATGGTTGATGATCTTATTGTTGGCAATGCAGTCCCGGAAGCGGAGGCTGGCATGCAGATGGGAAGAATGATCGCGCTATTATCCATGGGCATTGAAGTTCCTGGGCTCGTAATCAACAGATATTGTGGATCTGGAGTAGAGGCGATTGCAATTGCCAGTGCACGCATTCATGCCGGTCAGGCTGATATTATTATCGCTGGTGGAACAGAATCAATGTCGCTCGTGCCCGTGATGGGCTTTAAGACAGCATTGAATTATACTATTGCCAAGGATCATCCAACGTATTATACAAGCATGGGCCTGACAGCGGAAGAAATTTCCAAGCAATATAAAGTTACCCGCGAAGAGCAGGATCAATTTTCCGTTGAATCGCACATGAAAGCCGCGGCCGCGTGGAAAGAAGGAAAGTTCAAAGATGAAGTTGTTCCTATAACTGTCAAAGAAGTTTACGTGGATGAGAATATGAAGAAAAAGACACGTGAATATATTGTGGATAAAGATGAAGGTATTCGCGCTGACACCACATTCGAAGGACTTTCAAAACTAAAGCCAGTTTTCGCAGCAGGCGGATCTGTCACAGCAGGTAATTCATCACAAACATCAGATGGCGCTGCGTTTGTTGTCGTTATGAGTGAACGAATGGTGAAGCAATTGAACTTGAAACCGATTGCACGAATGCTTAGCTATGCCACGGCTGGTGTTGATCCGCGCATCATGGGCATTGGTCCTGTAGCAGCAATACCAAAGGCACTAAAAATTGCGGGAAAGAAACTTGGCGACATTGATTTGATCGAATTGAATGAAGCTTTCGCAGCACAATCATTGGCAGTAATTAAAGAGCTTGGCATTGATCGCAGTAAGACAAATGTAAATGGTGGAGCGATTGCAGTGGGTCACCCCCTTGGTTCTTCAGGAGCAAGATTATCAGTTCAACTGTTCAATGAAATGAGACGTCAGAATAAAAAATATGGAATGGTGACTGCATGTGTTGGTGGTGGCCAAGGCGTCGCAGGGATTTATGAGTTTTTAAATTAATCTAGTAAACAAGAAAATAAAGATTAGCACTATGGCAACGGTAACAGAAACAAGAAAAGCAATTAAAGGCGGCGAATTTCTAATCCGCGACACCGCGTCGCACGAAATATTTATACCTGAAGACTTCAATGAAGAGCAACGAATGATTGCTCAGACGTGTAAGGATTTTCTTAAACAGGAAGTCTATCCACGGCTGGATGAAATTGATTCCCAAAAGGATCCCAAGCTAATGCCTGCGCTGCTTGATAAAGCTGGTGAACTCGGGTTATTAGGTACATCGGTTCCCCACGAGCTTGGTGGCTTTGGTATGGATTTCAATACGACCATGCTCGTTGCTGAAACATTAGGTGGAGGATATTCTTTTGCTGTGGCGATCTCAGCACATACTGGAATTGGTACGTTGCCAATTCTCTATTATGGTAATGAAGCACAGAAGAAAAAGTATATTCCAAACCTCGCTTCCGGAAAATGGAAGGCATCTTATTGTTTGACTGAACCTGATTCTGGCTCAGATGCCAATAGCGGAAAAACGAAAGCAATGCTTACGCCGGACGGTAAGCATTACCTGATCAATGGTCAGAAGATGTGGATAACGAATGGTGGCTTTGCTGACATCTTTGTTGTATTCGCAAAAATTGATAACGACAAAAATCTTTCAGCATTTATTGTTGAGAAAGGTTTCGGCGGGATCACGATGAATGAAGAAGAGAAGAAGATGGGAATTAAGGGATCCTCAACACGACAGGTATTTTTTAATGACTGCAAGGTTCCCGTTGAAAATTTATTGAGCGAACGAGAGAACGGATTCAAGATCGCCGTAAACATTTTGAACATCGGACGTATCAAGCTTGGTGTTGCTGCGGTTGGAGACAGTAAAATTACAATCTCTGCAGCCATAAAGTATGCAAAGGAGCGCAAGCAATTCGGTACACCGATCGCAAACTTTGGTGCGATAAAACATAAGATCGCGGAAGTAACAACAAATATCTTCGCATCGGAGTCCGCACACTATCGGGCGTCACAAAACATTGATGATGCTTATAATGCCTTTGTTGCTGAGGGAATGGATTCAGCGAAAGCAAGATTGAAGGCTCTTGAAGAATTTGCTATAGAATGTGCGATTCTGAAAGTTCACGGGTCTGAAGTACTCGATTTCTCAGTCGATGAAGGTGTTCAAATCTTTGGAGGTATGGGATTTTCCGCGGAAGGACCGATGGATCGTGCGTACAGAGATGCACGTATCAACAGAATCTTTGAGGGAACGAATGAGATCAATCGTCTTCTTACAATTGACATGCTGATGAAGCGTGCGATGAAGGGAACACTTGATCTAATGAATCCGGCTATGGCAGTTCAAAAAGAACTGATGGGAATTCCTGATTTTGGATCAAGCGATGACAGCGCACTTTTTGCGAAGGAGAAGAAAGCGTTGGCGAATCTTAAGAAGGCGGGGTTAATGGTTTCAGGTGCTGCGGTGCAGAAGTTTATGGCAAAGCTCTCCGATGAACAGGAGATATTGATGAATCTGGCCGATATGTTAATCGAAGGATATGTTGCCGAATCGTGTTTGCTGCGTGTTGAAAAGCTGATAGGTCTTCGTGGGGAGAAAGCGTGTGCAATGGAAAAAGAGATGGCGATTATTTATTTGCATGGAGCCATTGAACGAGCTGCGAGTGCGGGCAAACAGGCGATTTATGGTTTTGCAGAAGGAGATGAGCTAAGATTTATGATGCTTGGATTAAAACGCTTTACTAAAATAGACCCGCTCAATTTGAAAGAGGCGAGGAGAAGGGTTGCGAATTATGCGATTGAAAAGGGAGAGTATCCTTTTTAAGTAGAAAAATATTTTAATAGAAAAGGCCGGAGAGATCTGGCCTTTTTTGTTGCGCAGAAATTGAACAAGTTGTTAGTGAAGAAATATCAACCGATTCAACAGACTCTGCTTTGATTCTAACAGTGAAGGCATTTTTGTTCAAAAATGTACATAGCCACTGTTCATTTTCCAACACTTTGACCGTTTGTTCGGGTCTTTCAATAGTGAGAAACCATCAATTCATTCTATTTATCAGCTTTCTGTAAAAGGAGAATAATATTTGTGTGAAGAGGTAGTAGACCATGCCATACCCTACCATTATGCACCGCACCGACACCTCTTCAACATCCTCTGTACTGCTTATTATAATTGTTGTCCTCACTTTTCCGCTATGGTTTGGATTGGGGATCGGGCTGATTGGGGCCGCTGTTGGAATCATAGGCGCGCTTATCGGAGTAATGGCAACAATAATTACCCTTCCGTTCAAGTTACTATTTGGTTGGGGCCATTGGGGATGGGATGGGTTTCACCACTTCAATAGTCTGGGATTGATTGTGTTGATCATCATTGCGGCGATGATCGTTAAAAAGAAAAACGGTTAATTGATTTTAGCCTCGGCCTTAAAACCAAGGATATGGTTTCTCAGGGCATCCAGCCATGTTACGTCAGAATCCCACTTAGTTCCAAAAAAAACGTTTCCATTATCGATATGGCGAAAATAAAATTTGTAAACGTCTGCTTCCGCTGGGATTGCTTTTAGCTGTAGCTGCCCTGAAGGGAAGGTTATCGACGCATAAGCAGTTTCAACTTTTGTCATATCATATCCAAGAATCTCTTTCGCGGCCTTACCCGTTGTATGAACATAACACAAGACATAATTAAATCCCTGCTTTCTTAAATCGGGTTCAGCGACGCCAGCTTCTGTGATCTTATATTTTAAAGGATAGTTTGTTTTGAAGAAGTCGTCCAGTTCTTTGTCCATGGCTTCGTTTCCAAATTTTGGAACAGCAAGGTTGTCTACCTTTAGATCGATCGCATAAAATTCTTTTCTGTTTCCTTTGAATGGATCGATAATTATGTCTGTCTCCGGATATTCATTCACTAAATAGTTCTGTTTCTTTTGACTTCTCCATGAATCTTGAAAGAGGGTTCGTAATAATTCATTGAGACGACCTTTTTGAAGACGCCATACCGGTAACTTTGCATCATAAAGCGTGGGCATCTGATCAAACGTGACTCCAGTTATCTGATATCCTGTCGCCAACTTTTCAAGAAAAAGAAGATAAGTGATCTGCCGATTGACGAAATATTCCGCGTACGCCTTTGTAATATCCTTTCCTGCCAGTACGATGTCGGTTTCAAAGCAAGCAATGGCGTCTATCCCGATTTGCTGAAAAGCACTTTGAGCTTCAACCAGATCTTTTTGAGAGATGGAATGAGCATAAAGAACAACAGAACGGGAAGAGAGCAACTTGGTCGGAACCGTTTCACTGGATTGAATTTCTGAACCGGGAATGCCCTGAGAGGAGGCTGAAATGGAAAAGAACAGCATCAGCCGCAGCCCTAATAAAACAGCCCCCGATATGCGAATAGAAATACTCTTCATTATGATTAGCAATAGTTCAAACGCAGAATCAATCCTGCTATTTCAAATCGTTGATATTTTAAATCAGACAACAGATAAACTTATTCAGAATCCAATAAAAATGCCATCAGGTTCTTGCTTTATCGGGTACGTGAGGAGATCCCTTGACCGCTCAGAACACTCCCGACCCGTTTTCAGGCTGAACCGGTAACCATGCCACGGGCAAACTATCTCTCCTAGGAAATTTACCGCCCCTTTGCTAAGGGATTCTCCATTATGAGTGCATTTATCCTCCACTGCGTGAAGCCCTTTTTCCACAACAACAAGGCAAATGCGTTTTCCACGCATAATCAATAACCTCGGTTTATTCGGTAAAACCGCGAGCTCCATTTCTCCGGCAGAAGAAAAGATTCTTACCCAATCCATTCAAATATTTTTCGAGGTGTTTCTTTTTTTTACCTTACTTGCTCTGTCAATGCAAATATGAAGAATTTATGTCTGTGGTTGTAATAAGCAGACAGAACACCATAGAGCATGACAAATGATTTCCCTATGAAAAGACTTTCTCTTCTTTTACTTAATCTGATCACGCTGACTTGCCTTGGACAAATGGATGCAAAGCTGCAGCTCAAAATTTATCAACAAGCAAAAGATCTCGAACCAAAATTGATAGAGTGGCGAAGGAACTTTCATCAGCACCCCGAGCTTTCAAACCGGGAATTTAAAACAGGAAAGCTGATAGCTGAGTATTTAAAATCATTAGGAATGGAGGTCCAATATCCAGTTGCGAAGACAGGTGTTGTAGGAATTCTGAAAGGAGGTAAACCCGGTCCTGTTGTTGCATTAAGAGCCGATATGGACGGACTTCCTGTCAATGAAAGAAATTCACTTCCGTTTATGTCGAAAGAGATATCAACTCTCGCAGGAATGGAGACGGGAGTGATGCATGCGTGTGGGCACGATGCACATATGTCCATGCTAATGGGAGTGGCAGATATTTTAGTCAGGAACAAAAGTGAGCTAAGAGGAACTGTCAAGTTTATTTTTCAACCTTCTGAAGAAGGAGCTCCGGCCGGAGAAGAAGGTGGCGCAGCATTAATGATTAAGGAAGGAGTGCTCGACAACCCGAGAGTTGATGTGATTTTCGGATTGCACATTCAATCTCTTTTACCGCTTGGTCAATTGGCATATCGCTCGGAAGGTTTGATGGCATCTGTTGATGGACTGAATATTAAAGTTTCAGGAGTAGGGGCTCATGGAGCAACGCCCTGGGATAGTGTTGATCCGATCGTTGTCTCGGGGCAGATTATAGAAGGATTGCAAACGATCGTCAGCAGACAAACAGAATTAACCAAAGCACCAGCAGTAATTACTATTGGGAGCCTACACGGAGGGATTCGCAGAAACATTATCCCTGAAGAAGTAAACATGGAAGGGACCATTCGCACATTCGATGCGGAGATGCAAAAGAAGGTTCATGAGAAAATAAAGCTTACGGCAACGAAAATCGCTGAAGCGTCAGGAGCTACGGCAACAGTTGACATACAAATAATGTATCCCGTCACTTATAATGATCCGGTGCTCACCGCAAAGATGGCTCCAAGTCTTTCGAAAGTATCAAACGATATTAAGATCACAGCCCCCGTGACAATGGCTGAGGACTTTTCATTTTTTCAGCAAAAGGTACCGGGACTTTTCATTTTTCTAGGAGCGTACCCAGCCGACATGAAGCTTGCAAAAAGACCAGTCCATCATACCGCCGACTTTATGATCGACGAGCGGGCTTTTATAACCGGTGTGAAGGCATTGGCAACACTCACACTGGACTACATGTATCAAAAGCAAAAATGAAAGAATTAAATCCAAGGCGAACAAAATGAAAAAGATCCTATTATTTATTTTTCTATTCCTCGCAGTTACGTCATACTCTCAGGTCAATACCAAGCTGCAGACCAAACTCAATCAGCAAGCAAAGGAAACAGAGTCAAAAATGATTGAGTGGCGAAGGCACTTTCACGAATTTCCGGAACTGTCCAATCGCGAGGCGAATACTGGTAAATACATCGCTGACTTTTTAAAATCACTTGGACTTGAAGTGCAATACCCCGTTGCGAAAACTGGTGTAGTGGCATTGCTAAAGACCAATAAGCCCGGCCCGGTGATAGCCCTTCGTGCGGACATCGATGCGCTGCCAGTGATCGAGCGCAATAGTTTGCCCTTTATGTCTAAAGTAAAAGCAACATACAATGGCGTTGAAACGGGAGTGATGCATGCTTGCGGGCACGATTCGCACATAGCCATTTTGATGGCGGTCGCCGAGATTTTGACGAAGAACAAAGCGGATCTTAAAGGAACGATTAAATTTATTTTTCAACCGGCGGAGGAAGGCGCTCCTGCCGGGGAAGAAGGCGGAGCGGCGTTGATGATAAAAGAGGGAGTGCTAGAGAATCCAAAAGTGGAAGCAATTTTTGGGTTGCACATTGCGTCCATGAATCCACTTGGAACAATCAACTATAAGCCAGGTGGATATTTTGCGGCTTCCGACAATTTTTCTATCAAAGTAAAAGGGAAGCAAGCTCATGGAGCTTATCCCTGGAGTAGTGTGGATCCGATTGTTGTGTCATCACAGATCATTCTTGGTCTTCAGACAATTATTAGCAGGCAGACAGAATTGACGAAAGAACCAGCGGTCATTACGGTTGGTTTAATTAAAGCAGGTATTCGTGAAAACATTATTCCAGAAGAAGCATATTTCGCCGGAACGATCCGGACACTGGATGTTGCCATGCAGGACAAAATACATGAGAAGATCAAACTTACCGCAACGAGGATTGCGGAAAGTGCTGGTGCAACAGCGGAGGTTACAATAAAAAGATTCGTGCCGGTAACATACAATGATCTTGAATTGACTTCAAAAACAGTTGCCAGTCTGAACAAGGCAGTAGGCGCCGAAAACGTATTCAATGTGCATGCAATTACAGGAGGAGAAGATTTTTCATACTATCAGCAAAAGACTCCCGGGTTCTTCTTTCAGGTCGGCGCAATGCCGCCCGATACCGATCCGGAAAAAGTTCCATCACACCACACACCTGACTTTTTTATTGATGAACGAGCCTTTATCAATGGACTGAAAGCCATGCTGAATATAACGGTTGATTATATGTACTCTCCGGCAAAATAAATCAGTAATATTATTCCCTTAATAATAAGGCCCACAACGCATGAGTCAACCTAAAACAACCGAAAAGATTGGATTGTGGACCAGCACCGCATTAGTAGTGGGGAACATGATTGGTTCGGGAGTCTTTTTACTTCCTGCATCGCTTGCAGCATTTGGATCGATCGGGTTGCTTGGCTGGGTGGGCTCCTCAACTGGCGCGATCGTCCTTGCTCTTTTGTTTAGCAACTTAAGTAAGAGATTACCCAATGTGCTCGGTGGTCCGTATGGATATTCAAGGTCCGGACTTGGTGACTTTGCTGGGTATTTGGTGGCATGGGGATACTGGATTTCAATCTGGTGTACCAATGCAGCAATTGCTGTTACGTTTGTCAGTTATACAACGGTATTCTTCCCAATTCTCAAGACGAACCAATACTACGCAGTAGCGACAGGATTGGGGGCAGTATGGCTTTTGACGTGGGTCAATACATTAGGTGTAAAACAGGCCGGGAAAGTTCAGATCATCACAACGATCATAAAACTCACTCCATTAATTGCAGTGTCAATTGTTGGGCTCTTTTATATAGACTTTAATAATTTCAATGATTTTAACATTAGTGGTACATCAGACTTTAACGCCATAACGGCAACGGCAACTCTGACGCTGTTTGCATTCTTGGGATTAGAGAGTGCGACTATTCCGTCCGGTAATATTGAAAACCCCGAGAAGACGATTCCTCGTGCCACAATGATCGGAACGGTTCTTACTATTTTGGTTTATGTTTTCGGTTCGGTAGCGGTGATGGGCATGATCCCGACAATGGAATTAAAAAATTCAAATGCACCCTTTGCTGACGCCGCCGCAATTATGTGGGGTGACAGTGCACGATATTGGGTTGCCTTTGGGGCAATCGTTTCCACGTTCGGTGCGCTTAATGGATGGATATTGCTCCAGGGGCAGATGCCTTTCGCGGCGGCAAAGGATAAACTTTTTCCTGTCATCTTTAAAAAGGAAAATAAAAACGGATCACCTTTTATGGGTATCATTATCTCCAGTGTTCTTATTTCTGCACTGATGTTAACGAACTTTACCAAAGGGCTCACCGACATGTTTACATTCATGGTGTTACTGACGACTGTTGCTGTTCTTGTTCCGTATCTTTTTTCAGCGACATCATATGCGGTTATACTGTTACAGAATAAATATTGGAAAAAGGAATCCATCAGCAAGATGATCGTCGCTATTCTAGCTTTTGCGTTTTCGTTGTGGGCGATCAAAGGCTCGGGTCAGGAGACCGTGTATTGGGGTTTTCTTGCTATTCTCTCCGGAATACCATTTTACGCCTGGATGAAAAGAACTAATCAACCTGAGTAAGTACGCATGAAGACGACCTGTCAGTCAGAGTTTAAAAAAATTAAAACTGTTTTTGTAAAAGATGTTGAGGCTGCTTGGATCAATGCAGAGATGGTGGAGAAGCAATGGGAGGAACTCAATTTTCTTAATGAGCCCAATATCGCAATCGCTAAAGTTGAGTATCAGCTATTTGAAAGCTTGTTAAAAAAACAAGGCGCAGTGATTCAGCATTTTCCGAAAGATGAAGCCGTAACGATGGATTCGATCTATTGCAGGGACGCGGCCATTGCAACAGACAACGGAATGATCATTTGTAATATGGGCAAGCCTGCACGGATGAATGAACCAGAAGCTGAGTACAAAACATTTTTGGAGCACGGCATCAAAATACTGGGACGTATTCGCACACCGGGCACTGTTGAAGGCGGAGATGTGGCCTGGCTTGATGAAAAAACATTAGCAGTGGGTCACACTTATCGTACAAATGATGAAGGGATTGAACAGCTTAAGAAATTGCTTAACCCAACTGGTGTTGAAGTAATATCTTTTTCATTACCTCATTACAAAGGTATAACAGACGTGTTTCACCTCATGTCCATAGTAAGTCCGGTTGACAAAGATCTTGCAGTTGTTTATTCACCGTTGATGCCAATATCCCTTCGCAACGAATTAAAAAATAGAGGATACTCACTTGTGGAAGTGCCGGCACAGGAGTTTGAAAGTATGGGCTGTAATGTTCTTGCCATTGCACCGCGCAAATGCCTGATAGTAAAAGGCAATCCAATAACGAAATCATTGCTTGAAAAAGCTGGCTGTGAGGTTTTCGAGTATGACGGCAAGGAGATCAGTGTAAAGGGCGGCGGTGGGCCTACTTGCCTTACGCGTCCAATATTAAGAGAAGGTTAAAACGGTAAAAATGATACGTGAAACCCCTAAAGAACTTTTTGAAAAAGGATTTATCAATGGAGATCAGTATAAAAAAATCGATCTCATCGTTTCAGAGAAACTTCTTTCTGTCTTTTATGAGCTGAGAACGTTGCTCTATCTCGGGGTCATGCTGTTTACCGCCGGTATGGGTATTCTCATTTATCAAAACATTGGTGACTTTGGACATATCCTAAGCATTAGTGTTTTGGGATTCGTAACAATTGTTTGCTTTTGGTATGCGTTTAAGCACGCGTTGCCGTATTCTAATGAACAAATAAGACCGCCAACACCCTACTATGATTATATCGTATTGTTGGGAAGTCTACTTTTTATTTCGGTACAGGGATATCTGCAGTTTCAATATGGATGGCTGGACGACAAACTGGGAATAAGCACATTAATAACAGCTGCATTCTTTTTTTTTGTGGCGTACCGCTTTGATCACGCTGGAATTTTATCGCTGGGCATTACGGCGCTTGCCTCTTTCTGGAGCATCAGTGTTTCGCCGCAAAAGTGGTACAGCAACAAATTCTTTGAAGGATCACACTTGTATACAACGGCTATTATTTTCGGAGCTTCGCTTGCGGCCATTGCTATCGTATTGGATAAAAGAGGTATTAAAAAACACTTCACTTTTACCTATCTTAATTTCAGTACACTTATTTTCTTTATCGGGTCAGTTGTGGGGCTATTTATAGGACAAATTACGGCCTT
>JBBRFP010000023.1:0-12572 GCA_038241465.1 Cytophagales bacterium
AAAGCCTCTTCTATCGCTCTGCCAATATACTTGGTAATGATAGAAATTGACTTAAATGCATCATCATTTGCCGGAATCGGGAAATCGATATCGGATGGATCAGAGTTGGTATCCACCATTGCAAAAACAGGGATGTTCAATTTCTGAGCTTCTGCTACTGCAATGTGTTCGCGCTTTACGTCGATCACAAACAGTGCCGCTGGAAGACGGTTAAGATCTGTAATACCTCCTAACAATTTTTCAAGCTTTGCTTTCTCACGGGAGATCATCAATCGCTCGCGTTTCGCAAGGTTAGTGTAGGCTTCGTCCTTCATCAGCTTGTCGATCTGAGCAAGCTTCTTCAATGACTTGCGGATCGTTGCAAAGTTGGTAAGCATACCACCCAACCAACGTTCGGTTACGAACGGCATGTTGAGACGGGTTGCTTCTTCAACGATGATATCCTTTGCCTGTTTCTTCGTAGCAACAAGCATGATCTTGCGGCCGGAACGAACAATATTCTTAATTGCGAATGTCGCTTCTTCCAGGCACTTCAACGTCTTGTTAAGATCAATGATGTGGATGCCGTTGTTCTCCATGAAAATGTACTCAGACATTCTTGGATTCCATTTGCGGGTAAGGTGTCCAAAGTGAACACCTGCTTCCATCAATTCCTGGGTTGTGATTTTATCTGCCATGTAATCTCTACTATTAACGTTTGCTGAATTGGAATTTCCTTCTTGCTTTTCTACGACCTGGCTTCTTACGTTCTACCATGCGTGAATCGCGGGTAAGTAATCCTTCTTTTCTAAGGGAAGGGCGGTTATCATTGTTAATGTTTACCAACGCTCTTGCAATGCCCAAACGGATAGCTTCCGCCTGTCCTTTGTTACCACCACCTTCTACGTTCACTGTTACATCGTAGTTGCCTTCCAGCTTGGTAAGGGTCAATGCTTGCTTTACAGTGATCTGAAGAATTTCAGATGGGAAATAAGTTTTTAGCTCGCGGTCGTTAATTACGATTGATCCACTGCCTGGCTTTACATAAACCCTTGCAATGGATGTTTTTCTGCGACCGATGGTATTAATGATATCCATACTATGCTACTATGATTAGAATTATGATTTAGCTTCTTTCTTTTCTGCGAACTTCAACGCCTTTGGTTGCTGTGCTTCGTGAGGATGAGCAGCACCCGTGTAAACATGAAGGCTTCTGAACAGCTCACTACCGATCCTGTTCTTAGGCAACATCCCGCGTACAGCGTACTCGATCAATCTTTCAGGATGCTTGTTAAGAATCATGGTAGGGGTGTGCTCCTTCTGACCACCGTTATAACCAGAGTGAGTGAAGATCACGCGATCAGTCCACTTCTTACCAGTCAATCTTACCTTTTCAGCATTGATAACTATTACGTGATCTCCACAATCTACATGGGGAGTATAGCTAGCCTTATGCTTGCCGCGGATTACCATGGCTATTTGGCTCGCTACGCGGCCCAAAACCTGTCCTTCGGCATCAACTAGGACCCACTGCTTGTCGGCAGTAGCCTTGTTTAAATTTTTTGTTTTAAAACTGATCGAATCCACTTGAATTAACGGTTAAACCCTATAAAAATCACAGCCCTCCTCAAAAAGGGACACAAAAGTAGGCCCAATAGTTAGATAATGCAAGCCAGAAACGGTTTTTACCGGACGTTTGCCCAAAGTTGCTTCACCAATGCGCTAAAGTCCTTAGGATAAGGTGCTTCCGTCAGAATTTTCTCTCCATTAAGGCCTGAAAACTCGAGTGAAAAAGCATGCAAAGCCATTCTTTTCATAAGGGGCAGCTCATCGGTGTCCTTTTTTATCTTAAAACCCCGCTTAATAGACGAAATCAGGAAGGGCAGGCCACCATACATTTCATCACCAGTAATAGGAGCGCTGAGGGACGATAAATGGATTCGAATCTGGTGCATCCTGCCTGTCACGGGGCGGCATTCGATAAGAGTGTGGTGGCTGTAATTGGCGATAGTCTTAAACGAGGTTTCGGCATCTTTTCCCTGACCCGAAAGCTTCACTGAGCCGTCGTTCATTTTCAAAATAGCTTTGTTTACAATCACATTCTCAAAATCGTGGCGCCCGTCGGCTATGGCGTGATACACCTTGCGGACCTGGCGGTGCTCAAATTGAAGGCTCAGGTGGCGGTAGGCCTCCGGGTTCCGGGCGATTGCTAAAACGCCGGAAGTATCCTTATCCAGCCGGTGACAAACCTGTGGATCGGGTTCAGCCTCGCGGGCGAGGGCGAGAATATTGATTGGTTCCACCCTATCCTCTAGTGTTGCGATGAAGGGGGGTTTATTGATTAAGATATAGTCTTCGTTTTGGAAGAGGATCAGGTCTTTGAAAGAGGGGATTTTTTTGTTCAAGTGGTCCAGTGTTCAGTGTTCCATGTCCAGTGTTGGCTTCGCGAAAATGCGACTCCTAAGATTGATCAGGTTTTCCTTTGAATAGTAGCTTAGATTTCAGCCTGATAGCTCTTTTTTTCACCAAATAAAAGATTTAATCAGGATGGCGAAGGTAACGAACTTTGAGGAATTAGATTGCTGGAAAGCTTCGCGACAATTGGTCAGGAGGGTCTACCTTCTCTCTGATGCTGTAAAACTATCACGGGGTTTCCGCAGACTGACTGCGACAGTGAAAATTTTTGAACTCAATTCGTCCCGGGCAAACACAACCTATCTTCGAGTATCCAATTCAATTTTTCCAACTTTAACTCTTCCAGCCGATCGGACCCCTCTACAATTTTTAGAAACTGATTCGGGCTTACATCTTTGAATGTTTGAGTTTGCCCACTCCCATGCCATGATACCTGGATTTCGTCGATCATCGTTGCTTCACCAATGCCAATCTCTCTTCGGAAGGGCGAACATCCAAAGCTTCCCCCTGAATTCACATCACGAAAAACACTTCTGGAAATACCATTTTCTTTGAAAGTCAGCTTCACCTGGGTACCAATGGCGCTCTTATTTGATTTCATTCCCTCCAGCGTCAGCGCGATCCAGTTGTTATTATTTTGTCCAGGATTAAGGAAAAGTGAATTCTGATATACATCACCGGCATAAACTCCTCCCATGTCAATGTAGATATCCTGATCACCATCGTTGTCAAGGTCAGCAAACGCAACACCGTGTCCTTTCTGAAGGTGCCCTAACCGCGCCGAATTGGTAACATCTACAAATTTTTTTCCGCCTAGGTTCTTAAACATCTTATTTGGAACAAGTGATTTAATGTCAGGATTGCCTGAGCCGAGATACATATCCAGAAATCCATCGTTGTCGATATCACCAAAATTTGAGCCCATTGCAAAAACATTGGTGGTGAGGCCGAGGCTGTCGGCAACATTCGTAAACGTGCCGTCATGATTATTTCTGTACAGCAACATTTTTTCAGGATTGCCCAATGGGATTTTCAATTTTTCGGAAGCGAAATAAACACCCAACGTTTTTTCATACGTATAATCACACGCGAAAATATCCAGCCAGCCGTCGTTATCATAATCCCAAAACCAGGTAGGGAATGTGTTACCATGCTGCTTGTCAATACCTGCATTGCTGGTTACATCTGTGAACGAGATTTCCTTTCCGGAATGTCCATCATTTTTAAAAAGCAATCGTTGCCCGTTAATTGTTGATATGAATACATCCTTCCATCCGTCGTGGTCGTAATCGCCAGAGGTAACTCCTTTTACATAAAGTTCAACATTTATGCCTGCCAGCTTGGCCATTTCGGTGAAAGTTCCATCCTGATTGCTGAGAAAAAACTCACAGGTATGTGGCTCGTCAAACGTTTCATTGCCGATGAAAAGATCCAGCCAGCCATCGTTATTGAAATCATTCCATGTTGCTGTTTGCGTGGGGTGATAAGACAGTAAGCCACTTTCTATCGTGACATCACTGAACGTACCGTCTCCATTATTTTTTAAAAGCGAATTGGGTTCCTTGCCGAATTGTCTTTTCCAGCCACCGCGCAACACGAGTACATCTACAAACCCATCGTTGTTATAGTCAGCCTGGATCATATTGAGTCCGCCAGTGATGCCACTTAATCCAAGCTTATTCGAAAAATCCGTAAAGGTGCCGTTAGCATTGTTTTTAAAATAGTGAATCCCTTCATCGAGTCCATATCCCGATGTCATGATATCGAGATAGCCATCATTGTCAAAATCATCCACGATACTGCCACCGGACAGATTGCTCACCTCAAGCCTAGAACCAGAAGCGATGTCTTGAAAAGCGCGCACCCTATAAGTTGTATCACCGCCAATGTCTGGGATTAATAACGAAGACGGAACGCTCTTGGGATATTCCCCGATTGATACATAAGCAATGTTTAGCAACCAACGCGATTCAAGATCATTGGGATCATTCTTCACCAAATGCTGATAAATTTCTATCGCCTTTTTTGTAGCATCTTGTTCTCGCTGAATTCCCAATCCGCGCATTGGGAGGATACATGATTCTGCTGCATGATTGGAGATGCAATTCATGCGCTCACCCTTGCGTAAATAAGCAATAGCAAGGTCTTTCCAGATCGCCGCGCGCTTATAGTCATTTTGATCTCCTGTGATAAGATCATCAAATTGAATGATTGCTTGGTCTTCCTTTCCTAGTGCAGTAAGGAGTTTTGCCCGAAGATATTTAAAACGCAACTGCTCATCGGGATTTTGCTCGACTGCCAATACCGAATCGACATAAATCAATCCTGCTTCCGGATAAAGTGTGTTGGTATAAATTCTGGAATCGTCGTGAATTTTCTTGAGGATAGTAACCATCTGTTCAGTGCCGGATGGTTTAGGCTTACATGAAATTATTCCAAACATCAATAAGCCAACTGCAAGAGCTATTTTAGGCCACATAATAATTTCCCGGATGGGGTAACGAAGATGAATAGAAAATACGCCGTTGGCAAGTCTGAACCCCTTGAGGCAAACCCAGAACATACACTGGACTCTGGGCATTGAATACTAGACAATTAAACTTTGAACTTAGTTAATCCGCCTTCGGCAACTTAAAACTGAATACCGAACCCTTCCCCACTTCACTTTCAACCTCCGCGCGACTGCCATGCCCTTCGAGTATATGTTTTACAATAGCGAGACCAAGCCCGGTGCCACCCTTCTCGCGACTTCTACTTTTATCAACACGATAGAACCGTTCAAAAATCCTGGAAAAATGTTGCAGCGGAATTCCTTCTCCAGTATCCGTTACATACGTGGTGATGTTCTTCTTCGATATCTCAAATGAGACAATGACCTCTCCTCCTTCCGGCGTGTAATTAATTGCGTTTGATACAAGGTTGGTCACTACCTGTGTAATTCGCTGCCAGTCGGCGTGAACAATCAACTTGTGCTGAGGATCGATCAGCTTTAGCTTAATTTCTTTTTTTTCGGATTTTCCTTCGAACTGATCAATCACTTCTATGCAAAGCTTGTAAAGATCAATTGATTCAAACTTCATTTTTATGTCGCCCGTTTCAATCTGCGAAAGTGTGAGCAGATCCTGAACAAGCACGTCTAGACCATCAAGGCTCTTGGCTGCCTTTTTCAGGAACCGAGTCCTTACATTTTTATCATTGACTGCGCCATCCAGTAATGTATGAACAAAACCCTGCGCGGCAAAGATTGGCGTCTTGAGCTCGTGCGAAACATCTGCGATGAATTCTTTGCGAAAGGCTTCGAGTTTTTTCAACTCATCGATTTCCTTTTGCTTGAGCAAGGCAAAAGAATAAATCTCTTCGTTTATATTCTTTAATGGATTAATCGCACCTGATTTTTCCCGCTTGATACCCCCTAGCTCCTTTTTCCTAAGCTTACCCAGCATTTTATAGATCTTGTTGATCTCGCGGAACACCAGAAACTCAAGCACAACATAAATAAGCAAATAGGAGCCCGAAAAACTAATAACACCAGCAACGATAAGTCCCTCTCGGCTCACGCTTTGCACGAGCGATAAAAAAAGGACTGTCACCAGAGCGATGAACACCGCCAGGAGCAGGGCCATCATTCGGGCACTATAGACCATGCGTTAAATCAGATTGAATTTGTAACCTACACCTTTTACGGTTGTAATGTAGTCATCTCCGATCTTTTCTCTCACTTTTCTTATATGAACATCCACGGTGCGGGCGAGAACATAAACGTCAGAACCCCAGATATTTTGCAATAAATCATCACGACTGAAGACTTTGTTGGGATTCTGAGCAAGAAAAAATAGGAGTTCAAACTCTTTCTTAGGTAAATTAATCTCCTTGCCCTTCACTTTAATGGTATAGCTTGATCGGTCAATAATCAGATCACCGACTGTAATCTGGGAGGTGGTAGTCTTTCCTTTTGTGTCCCTGCGAAAGAGAGCGCTGATCCTGCTCATTAAAGCACGGGGCTTGATAGGTTTGGTGATGTAATCATCCGCACCCACGTCAAACGCAGCAACTTCGGAATATTCTTCTGACCGAGCAGTTAGAAATACGATAAACGTGTCAACCAGATCCGGCATTGCGCGCAACTGGCGACATGCCTCCACGCCGTCCATGTGCGGCATCATGATATCGAGTAGTACAAGATCGGGTTTGAACTTCCGGGCGATGTCTACGCCAAGATGTCCGTTAAGAGCCGCCTTGACTTCATAGCCTTCTTTTTCAAGATTATATTTCAGTAATTCAAGTATGGGTTCTTCGTCATCTACCACCAGCACTTTGTAAGCGGCTTTTTTACCCATGATCTTTTATTATTTAGAATGGCAAAATTAGGCAGATTCCCCTTCATTAAAAACCACTTACAGGGTCTTAACAAATCCTTAATCTGAGTAACATTTGAAGTAAAAACCTAAAAATCACGGAAGCCCCCAGCGGCATTTTTTAACGCAAATGTGCGAATGCGCAAGGCCCTTAATCATCAGCACGATATTAATTCAGAGCGAAGCCTGTCGCGACTTTGAGACCGCTGGAGGTTTCTTATCGTTACAAGAAAGGATACTTGCCTTTATAAAAATGAATCATCCTATTCAGATCTCCACTAAACAGTTTCACCCAATCCTCCTTCATCGTATCATGCTTCGACTCATATGTTTTGTATGACATGAAATAGGTGTTGTTAGGTAATTTTTTAGTGAATCTTCCGGATTTTCGTTTTCCAGTACTAAATGAAATTGTATCCATCGACTCAACAATCCTTCGAATGAAATTCTCTTTTTTCTTTTTCTTATCATCAAGAAGCTCGTTGTCGGAAAACGTGTTGTATAAGCTATCAAGTTTTTGGGCACCGTGCAGCATGTGCTCTGCCAGTTTTCTGTAGTCAGTGTCCTGAAAAATATACTCGTGATACTCTTTCGACGTATCTCCATGTGTTACGGCCAGGAATTCCTCTGCTCCTCTGTCTCCGATAAACGACGCGAGATTTTCATTGAAGTCGGAACTATCCTTTACATAGATCGTGGAATGAACCATCTCATGAATTATGAGACTTGCGAGATCCCCATCACTGCGGCGAAGCATTCCGCTAAGGATAGGATCGGTGAACCATCCAAGTGTGCTCCAGCCTCCGGGATTGCGTACACTTACATCCCAATTTTCCTTTTCAAGTGCTTCCTTTTCTTTTACCGCTTTATCCTTGCTGAAAAAACCTTTGTAAGGCACTGATCCAACGACAGGAAATTCCCACCGCTTTTCTTTTAATCTAAATGGCTCGCACGCAATTACAACCCACATCAACTCCTGACCTTTCTGATCATACATTGTTTTATAGTTGTCAGTATCATTCAAGCCTAACGAATCGATGGCAAATTGTCTTGCTCGCTGAATCAGTTTCAGCTTTAACTTTAAAGAATCCGGATAGGACGGATCATTGATAAATTCTTCCACTGGCCGGGCTTCACGTATTATTCTCAATTGACCCAATCCTTGTGCAACTCCATATGAAATGAGGGACCAATAAATTGCACATAAGATCACAGCGATTACAAGAAGCCCAAGAAGTATTTTCTTAATCATTCTAACGCTTCTTATGAAATAGATACCGATCACGATAATTTAAATACACGCCATATGAATACTGGAACGTGTGATTTGTCAAATCAAAATAAGGCTCGTAACGCAACGAGAGAAAAAGATGTTCCGCAACTTTGTAATCGTATAAAAAACGAAACACCATTAGTTGCGATGCCGGTTGTGTGCGGCTTGGATCAAAGTACGAGACCGATGGATATATTTTTCCGCCTTCGAAGCCGATAAATTCATTGGCATCCCAGTAACTAGCCATAACATCCAGTCCGAATTTTGTTGAAAGTGTTGCGTTGGCATAAAGTCCACTTCCATCTTTATATGCCTGGCGGGCATTGGTGATATCATTGTCATACACATAAAATCCGCTCAGCGTAACCTGTCTCAGCAAACCATTCATCGGCTGCGACCAGTTCAATCCCAATGCCGTATTAAAAAGAGTTTGTATAGGAAGACCCGCAACATCCAGTTGTCCTCCCTGATGGCGTGCCAAAAGTTGAACAGGAACACTTAGATCTCCTCTCCCGATTCTCAAAATGCGCTTTTGCGCCGAAAGACCTGCAACCAATTGCTCCTGCTTTGTATCGCGCCAGTATTGCATGTATTGCCAGTCGATCCATGTATCAAGAAAGAGATCCTCTTGCTGGATTTGAAACTGAACCCCCGTTTCAAGCCGATTATTCAACACCCTCTCGAAGTCGTACAATGGTTCTATCAGGCGGTGATTAAGGCTGCCTTCAAGATTTCCGAAAATAACAGAGTATTGCTTTTTCCGCCATTTCACGGAAAAAACCGGTGCCAAGGCTGAAAACGAGTTATTACCAAAATCCTTCTGGAAATAGCCACCGGCATCAATGCGAACATTTTTAGTAATGTTATAGCTAACGTAGGGCTGAAACTGGTACCCGAACAACGTGTAGCCATCGATAATTGTGCCTGTATATTCGTTGTTTTTGAGGAATCCGAGGGCATTTAACCCGACAAAAAATCTACCTGAATCAGCCTCTTCCACAGCCATTCTGTCCTCGAAAACCTTGTTATTTAGCTGAGCAAGAGCAGGAATTACACAAAAAGCGATCAGTACTAGCGGAACAAAACGGCGAAATTTCATGAAAGCGCAAATTAAGATACTTGACCGTTAAACATTAACAGTTAGCGAGTTAAAAATCAGTCAGGTTTTTCTTACACTAAAATTTTTAGCAATTACTATTTAATTCGTACAATTGTGTATTAATTTTAAGGAACGGTAAGAAGAACAAAATCCACCACGTAATTAAATAACACAACTATATGAGCGACAGTAAAAACGACAAGAGCGAAAACAAAGACAACAAAGAAAAGCTAAAAGCCCTTCAGCTTACTATTGATAAGCTGGAAAAAACCTATGGCAAAGGTACAGTCATGAAACTGGATGATCAGAAGGTCATGGATGTGCCAGCAATTTCAACCGGATCACTCGGATTGGACATTGCGCTTGGTATTGGCGGCATCCCACGCGGCCGCGTTACTGAAATCTACGGACCTGAATCGTCCGGTAAGACCACCTTGACGATGCACATGATCGCCGAAGCACAGAAAGCAGGTGGACTCGCTGCGTTCATCGATGCAGAACATGCTT
Organism: Cytophagales bacterium; assembly: GCA_038241465.1. Classification (GTDB taxonomy): domain Bacteria; phylum Bacteroidota; class Bacteroidia; order Cytophagales; family Cyclobacteriaceae; genus ELB16-189. Next base: position 9,629 of record JBBRFP010000023.1, read on the forward strand.
TTGATAAGGGTTATGCTGAAAAACTTGGTATTGACACGGAGAACCTTCTGATATCACAACCTGACAATGGTGAACAGGCACTTGAAATTGCAGAGCATCTCATTCGTTCCGGTGCTATTGATATTATCGTAATTGACTCCGTTGCTGCGTTAGTACCGAAGGCTGAATTGGAGGGTGAAATGGGAGAAAGCAAAATGGGATTGCAGGCGAGATTGATGTCGCAGGCGTTAAGAAAGCTGACCGGTACTATATCAAAAACAGGTTGTGCCTGTATCTTCATCAACCAGCTTCGCGAGAAGATTGGTATTATGTTTGGTAACCCTGAAACCACGACTGGTGGAAACGCTTTGAAATTCTACGCTTCTGTTCGTCTAGATATTCGTCGTATTGGACAGATCAAGGAAAGCAGTGATGATATTACTGGAAACCGCGTGAAGGTCAAGGTTGTGAAAAATAAAGTAGCACCTCCTTTCAAGGTCGTTGAATTTGATATCATGTACGGAAGAGGTATTTCAAAATCAGGTGAGATTGTAGACATCGGGGTTGAATTGAATGTAATTCAGAAATCTGGTTCCTGGTTCTCCTACAGCGGCAATAAGCTTGGCCAGGGGCGCGATGCGGTCAAGCAGCTTATTGAAGACAATCCGGAATTGATGGAAGATCTGGAAAAGAGAATTAAGGAAAAGCTTTCTACCGCAGATGGCTCAAAGGTACTGGAAGAGAAAGAGGCCTAGCCCTCACCCCCGACCCCGAGAGAGCGGACAGCAATCAGGAGGATAAAAGGATTGATAGGAACTGAGATATGATGAAAATATAAAAAGCCCCAGACTAAACATCGGGGCTTTTTATTGACTAAAAAATGTGTGTTTGCGAGAACCTAGAGGAATTTAGTTCGATCTGATAGCCGCCACGGGATCCAGTCTCGCAGCAACGGCAGCGGGGACAATTCCGGCGATAAGTCCGATAACCGAAGATACTCCAACGCCCAGTACGATGTTCTTAAAACTGAGAGCAACTTCAAGTGAGCCCATTGGAATAAAGGTTAACAAGAAGACCAATAGAATTCCGGCGAGTCCTCCGATCAAGCTCAGGAAAACTGCTTCAAAAAGAAATTGAAAAAGAATGAAATAGTTTTTTGCACCGAGCGATTTCTGCAAACCTATGATACTCGTTCGTTCTTTTACAGAAACAAACATAATGTTGGCAATTCCAAACCCTCCTACCAGAATCGAAAATCCACCGATGATCCAGCCAGCTATACCGACAACATCAAAGAGGCCGCTGATAGCATTGGCAATTGCTTCCGGGCGGTTCAATGCAAAATTATCTTTCTGAGAAGGCCTCAGTCCACGGCGGCCACGAATCAATCCTCTCAATTCATTTTCAAGCTCGACAAGGCCAAGATCATACGTACTCCCCTTCACACCAATGGAGGATTGTAATTCGTTCCACGCCCCTGTACCCGTCTGATATATCTTTCGAAATGAACTGTAGGGAATTATAACAGTGAAATCATTACTGGGCGTACCAAGGAAGCTGACACCTTCGCGCTTCATCACACCAATTACTTTGTACCGGATATCCTTTACGCGGATATCTTCACCAATGGGATTTTTTCCGTTGGGAAACAGGGCTGCCGCAACTTCAAAACCAAGAAGAGCAGTATTTCTTCCAGCGGCAATCTCATCATCAGTAAAATAGCGTCCGTTCTCAACATTGATCTCGTATATTTTATCATATCCCTCACCGGCTCCGCGAAGTCCTATCTGGCCAATGCTGCTGCTACCCTTTTTTATAACCACATTTCCTCTTGCTGCAAAAATTGCAATTGCCTCCTGATTGCGGAGATTAGTCTTGAGGAATCTGTACTCACGAACAGATGGTGTCGGGCGTCTCTGGTATTCCCACCATTTCCACACACCATTCTCTGGCACAAAAGGCTGTTTTCCGACATAAATCACTCCAGTACCGAGAAAGTCAAAACTTGATTTAAGATTTTCTTCCAGTGAATCGACAAGGGTGAACACAGCGATGATGGCAAAAATGCCGACCGTAACCCCAAGCAACGACAGAACAGTACGTAATACGTTGGATTTCAGTGCCTTCCATGCAAACAGGAAGCTTTCGAAAATTAGGCGGAGTGCAAGCATTTGACAAATTAACGCGAATTAAGGATTTCGGTTGTAAAAAATTGTCAATTAAAACAAATGATTATTTTTGCACCCTTAATAAATCGGCCCCATCCGACATGGGGGCCAAAGCCCGTAAGCTTATGATTCTGTCCCGCTGGTTGCCTTCTCCTTCTCCTATTCATTCAGGGACTCCAAATCGTTTGCATTTTTCTTACGAATCACAACACTTTAAAGATATAAATAACACGAAATGAAATTATCAGCATTTAAGTTTGACCTGCCCAATAACCTTATCGCCCTTCACCCGGCTGAAAACCGCGACGACTCACGCATGATGGTCATCCATCGTGATACAGGAAAAATTGAACACAAAGTATTTAAAGACATTATCAGTTATTTTGATGAAGGTGATGTGTTTGTCGGAAATGACACGATGGTATTTCCCGCACGCCTTTACGGACGGAAGGAAAAGACTGGTGCAAAGATCGAAGTATTCCTTCTTCGCGAATTGAATGCAGAGATGCACTTATGGGATGTCTTGGTAGACCCTGCCCGCAAGATCCGCGTTGGCAATAAGCTTTACTTTGGCGACGGAGATCTTGTTGCAGAAGTAATTGACAATACAACCTCACGAGGCCGTACCATCCGTTTTCTTTTTGACGGCGATTCTGAAGCGTTTGACAAGATCGTGGAGACCCTTGGAGAAACTCCGCTTCCTAAATACATAAAGCGCAAAATTGAACCAGCAGATAAAGAACGTTTCCAGACTATCTATGCAAAAAAGAAAGGTGCTGTGTCTGCTCCAACAGCAG
>JBBRFP010000024.1:0-12142 GCA_038241465.1 Cytophagales bacterium
GCCCCTTCTCGTTATTTTACTTTATTCACTACATCAGCGAAAGCTTCCGGGTGATTCATGGCCAGGTCGGCGAGAACTTTGCGGTTCAATTCGATTCCAGCAGTCTTCAATTTTCCCATTAGCACCGAGTAGGACATTCCATGTAATCTTGCGCCTGCATTGATACGCTGGATCCACAACGCGCGGAAATCGCGTTTCTTTGCTTTACGATCACGGTATGCATATACCAGACCTTTTTCGACCGCATTTTTAGCGACGGTCCAAACATTTTTCTTTCTACCAAAGAAGCCTTTGGCAAGTTTAAGCACCCTTTTGCGTTTTGCACGGGATGCGACGTGATTGACTGAACGTGGCATTTTGTTAAATTTTTTGGCTGTTGGCGTCCTTCATTACTGAAAAATCTTTAGGCCATGAACCGGGTTAAACATTTGAACCTTCCCGAGCCTTTCGGGATAGATAAAAAAAATTACAAAGAATAAGGAAGCATTGCCTTTACATTCGCTGTGTCAGCTTTATTGACAACAGTACTGTGGCTAAGTCTTCTCTTCTGCTTTGTTCCTTTTTTAGTCAGGATGTGCCTTTTAAAAGCATGCTTGCGCTTGATCTTACCGCTTCCTGTAACTTTGAAGCGCTTCTTCGCTCCTGATTTTGTTTTTAATTTGGGCATGTGTCTATCTATTCTAAACTTACTTTTACTCTTGTCCTCAGCTCTAAGCTTTCCACTTTTAGCTTCTCACTACTTTTTCGCGCTGCTGCCGCCCGGCTTTGGAGCAACCATCATGTACATCCGCTTACCTTCCAACTTCGGCATCTGTTCTACCTTTCCAACTTCCTCCAGCGACTGGGCAAACTTTAATAGCAAAATCTCACCTCTCTCTTTATAAACAATCGAGCGACCTGCAAAGTGGACGTATGACTTTACTTTGGAACCCTCTTTCAGGAAGTTGACAGCGTGCTTCACTTTAAAATTGAAGTCATGCTCATCCGTATTAGGACCAAAGCGAATCTCTTTTACAACTGTCTTCTGAGCGTTCGACTTAATCTCTTTCTGCTTCTTCTTCTGCTCGTACTTAAACTTTGAGTAATCAATCACCTTACACACGGGAGGATCGGCATTGGGAGAAATCTCCACAAGGTCCAAGCCCTGATCCTGTGCCAATTTGATAGCTACCTGAATAGGATACACATCGACTTTGATGTTCTCCCCTACAACCCTTACCTGCGGTGAGGTAATGCGCTCATTGACGCGATAAGGTTCTTCTACTACTCTCGGATGAAATCCCCTTGTATAGGGACGCGGACGGTTGCTGCTACTTCCAGGAATAAATGCCACTCGTTGGGTTTATGTTTTAACTCTAATTAAGCTGTTTTTACAAACAGGCCGCAAATATGGCCATTATTTCAATATTTTCCACCTCCAAAACAACGAAATATTTAGCCTGCCTGGCCCCGGCAGCCAAGGTCTAGATCTGCACTGGCATTGAAAATTCAGCCAAAAACTGCTTTACAAATGCGTCCAGCACTACAGATCCCTTATCGCCTTCACCATGCCTCCGCACAGACACCAGTCCCTCTGAAGCTTCTTTCTCGCCTACAATCAACATATAGGGCACTTTCTTGACTTCGGCGTCTCGAATTTTACGTCCAATTTTCTCGTCCCGATCATCCAATACGCCCCGGATATCCTGATTCTTTAATTCCCGGATCACTTTTTCAGCGTATTCATTGAATCGTTCAGAAATTGGCAATACTGCCACCTGTTCCGGCGAAAGCCAAATCGGGAAATTCCCGGCACAATGCTCGATCAGCACGGCAATGAAGCGCTCCATTGATCCGAACGGCGCACGATGAATCATCACCGGGGTATGCTTCTGATTATCCGAACCTATGTATTCAAGCTCAAACCGTTGAGGAAGCTGATAATCTACTTGAATGGTGCCCAACTGCCAGCTCCGACCCAACGCATCTTTTACCATGAAGTCAAGCTTCGGTCCGTAGAATGCAGCTTCTCCTTTTACCGCCACTGTTTTCAATCCACATTCATCAGCAGCTTCCTGAATCTGACGACCTGCGATCTCCCATTGTTCATCCTCACCAATATATTTCGCCTTATTGTCCGGATCGGGTAGTGAAACCTGAGCCGTATAATTCTCAAATCCAAGAGAGTTGAAAACATATAATACGAGTTCAATCACCTTCACAAATTCGGCCTTTACCTGTTCGGGCGTGCAGAAAATGTGGGCATCATCCTGAGTGAATCCTCTAACGCGTGTCAAACCATGAAGCTCGCCGCTCATCTCATAGCGGTAGACTGTGCCGAACTCTGCAAAGCGGATCGGAAGATCTTTGTAGGATCTTGGTTTTACTTTATAGATCTCGCAATGATGCGGGCAATTCATTGGCTTGAGTAAGAACTCCTCTCCTTCATCGGGTGTGTGGATCGGCTGAAAAGAATCCTTTCCATACTTCTCATAATGACCGGAAGTAACGTACAACGCTTTGCTTCCAATGTGTGGAGTAACGACAGGATCATAACCAGCTCGAATTTGCGCTTTGCGCATAAACTGTTCGAGTCGCTCGCGCAAGACAGTACCTTTCGGTAACCATAGCGGCAACCCCATCCCAACCTTCTCAGAGAATGCAAAAAGTTCCAGTTCTTTGCCGAGCTTTCGATGATCACGCTTTTTGGCTTCCTCCAACATGAAAAGATATTCTTCCAGCTCTTTGGCTTTTGGAAATGTTATTCCATAAACACGTGTGAGCATTTTATTCTTAATATCTCCTCGCCAGTAAGCACCGGCTACATTGAGAAGCTTGATTGCTTTGATCGGGCCTGTGTTTGGAATATGTGGTCCTCGGCATAAATCAACAAAATTACCTTGCTGATAGAACGTGATCGAACCATCAGAAAGTCCTTCTAGCAGTTCGAGCTTATACGGATCATCTTTCTTTTTGAAATAATCAACGGCATCCGCTTTAGAAACATCTGAACGAACAAAGACTTCATTCTTCTTGGCGAGTTCGAGCATCTTTATCTCAACCTTTTTAAGGTCATCATCACCAAAGGTGCGATCCCCCAGATCTACGTCGTAGTAGAATCCGCTCTCGATCGCGGGTCCTATTCCAAATTTGACACCCGGATAAAGTTCTTCAAGCGCTTCCGCAAAAAGGTGAGCAGAAGAATGCCAGAAGGCGTATTTGCCACCCTTATCATTCCACGTAAATATCTTAATGGAGGAATCTTTGGTAATAGGCCGGCTCAGATCCCAGATCTCGCCGTTTACTTCAATTGAAAGGGCATTTCTTGCCAATCCTTCAGCGATGCTTTTGGCAATCTCCATACCCGTGACGCCTGCAGGATAAGTTTTTGCAGAGCCGTCCGGCAGGGTAATCTTTACTTCACTCATCTAGACTTAATTTTGAGGGAGCAAATATGCGATTTTTCGCGGAAGGTTTATACACTCCTGTCCGGCAGAGAATTTCGAAAACTATCTTTGTGAAATTTCTAGCAAAGACTGCAAAGGCTGATCACAAACCGTAGCGATCACAATGAATTTCAAGGCCGCAAAGTCAGTAGTGGGCAAATGTATTTGTTTACGCTCTTTGCGTTTTCCTTAGCGTCTTTGTAAGAGCCTTGACTCAGGCTGCGACGTTGGCAGTTTCCTATTATAATTTGAACTGCGCGGTAAAAAACACACCAAACTTCCGGGTCGTTGCGCTAAATTCATCATCTCTTGGCTCCAGGTAGGAAAGGCGATGGATGAAATCAACTCGGAAGAACTTGAAGATATTTTCAATTCCATAACCCATTTCCACATACGCTTCGCCGGGTCTAAAGGTATATACTTTGACTGCCGGGTCGCCGCGTTCATTCACTCTGGATATTACTTGTAAATTCCGTTGTGAAAGACTTCCATAGATGACATTTGCGGTTCCAACTAGTCTCCATTTTAATTTGTTTAGCAGCGGAATACGATTCACCAGCAAACCCTCGAAAAACTGACGATGACGAATTGAAAAGGATTCATTGCTGACAAATTCACCAAAGTTCATAAGATTATAAGTGAATGGAGAATAGACAGGCGACTGGTTACCGAGTGGCACATTAAGAAGCGGATATGGAATTCGGTCACCCCAAACATGATCGTAGGTAACACTCGTTAAGCCAACACCAAGAAAGCCCATTCGAATGCGCTTATCCAAAGAAACACGTATTTTATCATAGGAGAAATCGCTTCCCAGCACACCTTTGACTCCGGCGGTGAATCGAATGCTTAATGCCGGCCATCTTTTTAGTCCCAGACTTATTCTTTCGTTTCCGTTCTGAAGAAATGTCTCATCACGTGCCCATCTGGCTTCTACCCCAAATTCCGTAGCGGTTATTTCTCGATAGACACGAAACTGTGGGTCAAATGCACGGTAAAATCCAAATGGAAAAGTCGGATCGAAATTAAAAACCCTCGCCGTGGTCCTCAATGAAACCCCGCGCCTCACTTCACGAAACAATGACGCATGCAGTTCATCAAAATAATAGGCGCGTACATACTGTCCCCATCTTGCGGCAGCTAAAAATAGTGGATTATTAGCAAGGGCTTCTTCGTCAACACCGAGTCGCAAAATGTCTCTTCGGGCCCGAAGATTAAACGTGGTCCAGTGGTTTCTTGATAAAATATACTGATAGCCAGCACCAACTTTTACACGAGTATCCCGGAAACCATACGCCGCATAGCCACTCAACATTGTCTTCCTGCTGAAGCGCATATTGGTTTGAAATCCACCCTGCAATCTTATTCCTTCTACCGTGTTATACGCTATCGTGCGTACATACGGACCAACTTCAATCTTCCCAAGGTCATAATATCCATCGACCACCGCTTTAAAAACTTCGGTGTAGGTTTTTACGATTGGAATATTCTTGATCGTATCGATCATTCTGTACACGCTTTTTTCGGCTTCACTCAATGGCTCATGGCGCACCGAATCCCAATAGACATCCTGCTCGGCCACCTGCGCATCGTCTGCAACGGCGATCGGTTTATCATAGAATAAAGCGTTGTGTGGTTTGTTAACCACAAAATTCTTATTGCTCGTGTAAAATTTTGCCAGTAGCCCGGCAGAATTTTTGCTGATCTCTCCAATGTCTGCGAGCACCCTGTTCTTGATCGGCAGCCAATACCCTGCTTCAGTGATACCCAACTCCTGCTGTATTCTGATCTTATCTATAAAATTAACATTTGACTCTTTCCCAATAGAGGCATCGATCTGCTTGAGTGCGTAATTCTTTTTTGTGATCCACATCGATCCGGTAAAAGCTAGTTCGAGAGGATTCTTGGGATAATAATCAATCCGGTAACAGAAGTCTCCGCCAACATAAAGGCTGTCAATAAGATCATAGTCATAATAAGCTCTCCATCCATCGGCGATCGGAGAAACAAAATTCTTATTGATAATTGTTATCCAATTCAGATAGAAATTATACTCTTGAAAAGTAGAGCCTACCAATTGCGTAACGACTGAACCATCGTCAAGCCCAACACCACTGATCTTTGTCTTGAGAATAGTTTCGGACTTGATTTGCGGATTACTTCTATAATAGAATTTTGAAACACTTTCTGTGATGAATAATGGTAGAATAGCTTTTCCATCTTCCCCAACGATCCTGTCCATGCTGTCCAGCACCTGGGCGATCTTTTTCATCACCTTCTTGCTACGGAGCTTTTCAGAAATTTTGTCGACATCGACCTCTGTTTTGGTATAGGAGTCGTACTCATAAGAATCAAGCTTCCTTTTATCATTGATGTCCTTATTCTTCACCACTCCCCTAAGAATGGGCCATGCCGGATTTTCTCCGGAGTTAAACTCAATTTCCTGCAAGTGTGTTGTCTGCTCTTCCAGCTGAATATTAATGACTTGCGCACCCTTTTTGATGGCACGGACTTTCGTCTTGTAACCTATGTAGCTAATGATAATTGAGTCGGCCTTCTTGGTGGTTTTTATTGAAAATTTCCCATCAAAATCTGTTGTAGCTCCCGTATCGAGACCTTTAAAGATGACATTGACGAATGGAATCGGATCACCTGAAGCAGCATCCGTAACTTTACCCTGAACAGCAATTTCCTGTGCTGAACAAATCAGGGGAAATAGTGTCAATAATAAAAGAAACCTTAAGAAATTAGTAAATAGCGCCAACTATGAACTCTTTAAACTATATTTTGACAAAAATCAATCTTCTAAAGTAACAATTAATCGTAATTGAAAGTGCCAACATTAAAAAATAGATTTATACGTCCAAACAACTATCAAGTTATACTTTTTTTGATTTTATCTTTAGGATTGACTGTTGCTCAAGCCCAGACGGAGAAAAGGGAGGTCGGATCCTTTCCTCAAGCCATGGACACTACCCAGCAGCAAGTGGACTCCATGCAGGTGGTTGAGCCGGTATATAAGAATAAGCTGCTGGTATTTCCGCTTATTGCCCTCTCCACCGAAACCAATTGGGTATTCGGATTTGCCAGCGCGTATATATTCAAAACTTCAAAAAAGGATCCGAAGCTTCGCACGTCTACTATGCCGTCCGGATTCCTGTACACACTTAACGACCAGATTCTGATCGCGGTTGGAGCTAACATCTTTTTACCGAAGGAGAGGTACATTCTCCGTTTTGAGAATTCGTTTTCGAAGTTTCCCGATTATTTCTGGGGAATTGGAAACAACACACCGGAAAGCGCAAAGGAGAAATATACGTTTACGCAGTTCTACGTGAATCCCCAGATCAACCGGAAGGTGAAGAACAATTTCTTCCTTGGGCTTGGCATCGACTATCAGTCAGTATTCAAAATTAAGTATGACTCGTTTGGCAATTTTGAAAAACAAAAGGTACCCGGTATTTATCAGCGTGAGAAATACCATGTTCTGGGCTTTAGTGTACTGGCTACCCATGATTCAAGGAATCATACCTACACCCCAAGCAAGGGTTCATTGTTAAGGATCAAGCTATCGAACTTCGGTGAATCCACAGGAAGCGACTACACTTTTCAAGGAGTTGATATTGACTTTAGGAAATTCATCGCTTTGAAAAGGAGTCAGGTGCTGGCCATACAGGGACTAGGAATATTTACCTTCGGGGATGTCCCCTATCGCAACCTGGCGATTCTTGGCGGTAACGCTATCATGCGGGGTTACTACGGCGGACGTTATCGTGACAAGAAATTTTTAGGTACGCAGGCTGAGTATCGCTTCCCTATTTACAAACGATTTGCCGGCGTTGCCTTTGGCAGCATGGGACAGGTTGCTGGCGAGATGTCGGATTTTGGTTTTTCACGCTTTCATTATGCCGCGGGTGCTGGGTTGCGCTTTGCGGTGCTTCCGAAAGAGAACTTGAATTTGAGATTTGATCTGGCAAAAGGTGGCGAGGGCTTGAATTACTATATAGTGCTTGCAGAGTCATTTTAATTATCTAACAAACACCATTCTTTGATTTGTGAAAAGTGAAATGTCTAGGGAAGTTCAATAATCAAAATTTCATATTTGACATTTGACAATGGGAATTCATTTGTAAATCACCCAATCACAACTGGAACTGTACTGTAAAAAAAACTCCAAACGATCTTGCTCCCGGACTATTGAGATACGATAGGCGATGAATGAAATCAATCCGGAGAAATTTGAAGATATTTTCAACACCATAACCCAGCTCCACATAGGGATCATTCGAAAGATATCCGGCTGTTACGGTTGGCTCTCCCTCATTTGTCGTAGGGGAAATAAGTTGTTGATTGGATTGTCGCATCCCTCCTACTATCACGTTGCTGGTGGCGAGTAATCTCCATTTCAATTTATTGATTGCAGGAATTCTATTCAGCAAAAAGCCTTCAAAATACTGGCGATACTGAACAGAGACATAATGATCGCTTATAAATTCACCGAAATTCATGAGATTATAAGTTAACGGAGAATAGACCGGCGACTGGTTACCTAAATGCAAGGCGAGTAGCGGATATGGGAGTGTATTGAAAACGTATTCACCGGCGGCAGTAACCTTTCCATAGCCTATTGGTCCAAGCTTGATGCGCTTGGTGATGCTCATTCTGATCTTGTCGTACTCAAAATCACTTCCGCAAACACCCATAAAGCCATGCGTATAACGAACTGTGATTACAGGCCAGCGGATAGCTCCCATACTAACGCGTTCATTGCCATTTTGAATGAAAAATTCATCACGGGCAAAGCGTGATTCAAAGGATATCTCTGACGTGACAAACGAATTTAGGATAGGAGAAGCTAAATCATTAGGCTCCGCATAGTATCCAAAATTATACGTTGGATTGAACGTCGAGTGTCGGAATGAAACCCGCTGGCTGAAACCTTTGAAAAATTCCCGTGAAAAACTCAACCGTGACTCGTTGAAGTAGTAACCTCTTCTAAAGACTCCCCACCTGGCAGCTGCGAGAAACAACGGATTGTCTGCCAAGTTTTCGTCGTCTACTCCAATTCGCGCAATATCGCTGCGTAGACGCAACGTCAGCGTCGTCCAATGTCGGCGCGACATTATACTCTGGATAAATGCCAAATACTTTACACGCTGATCAAGAAAACCATAAGCGAGCTGACCTCCGAACATCCAATACTTGCTAAAGTTTTCATTTGTTCTAAATCCTCCTTGCGCTCGGAATCCTTCAATATTATTATAAGCGATTACACTGAGGTACGGACCATACGATATCTTACCTTTATCGTAATACCCGTCAATCAGAATCTTAAAAATATCGGTATAGGTTTTTATGACCGGGATATTCTTCAGGGTGTCGATCATCCTATAGACGTTCTTTTCTGTTTCGCTTAGTGGTTCATGCCGTAATGTGTCCCAGTACTTTTCTTCCTCAAACATTCTTGCGTCTTCTGCCACCTCGACGGGCATCGAATAAAATCTATTCTCATAAGGTTTATCAACAACAAAATTCTTGTTGCTCGTATAAAACTTAGCAAGCATGCCGGCTTGCTGCTGCGAAAACTGTCCCATATTGATCAGCACTCGATTTTTAATTGGCAACCACGGCCCCCCGGAAGTGGCTTTCAGTTCCTGTTGTATCTTGATCTTTTCAACAAAATTCAGATTCGCGTCTTTACTGACGGTGGCGTCAATCTGCCGGATAGCAAACTCGCTCTTGGTGATCCACATGGTGCCGGTAAAGGCCAGATCCTGTTTACTTTTTGGAGTGAAGTCAAGTCGATAACAGAAGTCATCTCCTAGGAAGCTACTGTCCGTGAGATCATAATCGTAATAAATGCGCCATCCGTCAGCGATCGGAGACGTGAAGTCCTTCGAAAAAATGTTCAACCAGTTTTGATAAAAATTATATTCCTGAAAAGACGAACCAATAAGCTGTGTGACAATCCCGCCATCTTCCACACCTATTCCGTTGATCTTCGTTTTTAAAATATGTTCAGTTTTCAACTGAGGATTGGCGCGGTAGTATAATTTAGAAACACTTTCCGTTATAAAGAGCGGAAGAATGGGCTTGCCATCCTCACCTGCAATTCGCTCGGCGCTATCCAGTACCTGCGCGATTTTCTTCATCATACCAGTTTCTCGAAGCTTATCAGAGATATTGTCGACGTCTACTTCGATCTTCGTATAGGTATCGTATTCAAATGCAGTCAGTTTGCGCTTATCATTTTTTGATTTATTCCTCACCACCCCACGCATAATTTCCCATGCAGGATTTTCCCCGGAAAAGACTACCACTTCCTGAAGGCTTGTGGCTTCTTCCTGAAGTTGAAAATTGATTGTTTGACGAACACCTTTTCTTACGGGTTTCACCCGCGACCTGTAGCCGATAAAAGAAGCTTTGATCGAATCCGTAGGTGTATTGGTCTTTAATAGGAAATTTCCCTCGAAGTCGGTGGTAACTCCTATTTGCGTTCCCCCGAATACAACATTTGCAAAAGGAATCGCATCGCCTGAGTTTGCATCTGTTACCTTTCCCTGCACAATCGTTTCCTGCGCGCATAGAAACCCCGGCAGTGAGACTGCAAGAATGAAGATTACCGATCCAATAGATTTTTGAATTTTAGATCGCAATTGGTTCCTTCTCACCCAAATGACGAGGAGTGGTTTTGAGTATATATAGATCAAGAATAGCTTTCGCACGTGCAAAGTACTCCCTCACGTACACCTTCATTGCGGATGATTGAGTTGGCTCCCTTACGACAAGTGCTACCGCATCAATGTCAAAATAGTGGCTAATAAAAAGTGCTCGATAGGAATGGAAAGGCTGCGTAATGATGGTGATGTGATCCTGTCCAAAGATTTCTTTGCTTCGGATCACTGAGTCGAGCGTCCTGAGCCCGGCATAGTCGAGTGTAATAACGGATCCGGGAACTCCAAGCTTAATAAGTGCTCTTTGCATTTCAAGCGGCTCATTGTAAAACATCGTTCTATTGTCACCGCTCACGATGATATGACTTATTTTTCCGAGCTTATACAACTCCGAAGCGGTCTTCATCCGCATATCAAAGAAAGGATTTGGGGAGCCATTGGATAAACGATTGCTGGTACCCAGAACAAGTCCGACCTTATTTACGGGCAAGTCTTTATAGGTAGAGAAGATACGTCCCTCCGTACTTTCCACCACCCAAAGATTAGCCATCAGCAAAAACGCCACCATAAAAATGAACGTATACACACATGCCTTCAGCACCTTTCCCCAGAATGACATTCGATTATGATTAAAGCAATGCAAATTTACTGAATAGAACGCAAAAACTCACGTTCAATTAATTCCGATCGGTTTACGGCATTCCTATACCATTGCAAGCGAAGTAATACTCTTTCCTGATCTGGCAGATGCCAGGCGATATCGGACCCACGTAATCTTGTTAACACTGAATTCATGCAAATGGCGGCGCTAACAGAAATATTCATGCTTTCTGTAAACCCAACCATCGGAATATGAACTTTCACATCCGCGTGATCAATGGCATAAGGCGAAGTTCCATCCTTTTCATTTCCCATTACAATCGCCAGCGGTTGGTCAAGTGACAAATCTTCAATTGATACCCCGTCTGGCGATGGATCTGTCACCGCAATCCGGTATCCCCTACTTCGCAACCCATTAAAACACTCTTCTGCATTGTTATGATTTTTCCTGCGATACCGGATGATACTAAGCCATTTATCGGAGCCTTTTAATACTTTCTTGTTCGTTCCCCAGGTACTTGCTGATTCTATCAGATGGATATCTTGCAGGCCCAGACATTCACACGTCCGCATCACTGCACTGGCATTGTGCGATTGATAGATATCCTCCATCACCATGGTAACGTACCGTGTACGGTGTTGTAAGACGCGTTCCATAAATTCTTTTTTATGATCTGAAACGAATTGACTTAAATGATTGGTAAGAGGTACGATTTGATCAGGGTTCTCCATTAATTAATGATAGGTGGTTATAGTATATGCGTTGATAAAATCGAGGAATGTTATCACAAAGTAAAGAAAACATAGATGAAAGATTAAATAAGTTGAAGGGGGAAAGCGGAAAGCGGAAAGTGAAAGCTTAAAGACGAAAGTAGTTTGAACTTCAATTGATAAACCTGTCTTTTATAGTGAAATAGCAGATGATCGTATCGAAACACACAGGTCATGTTGAAGTAATACGCAAGCGTTACGCCAAGGAGCTTTAGACATGATCTTTCGTCTTCAGTCTCCTTTGCTTATATTTGCGCTGGATTTTTTAAGCTATGGCAAGAGGTTTTCTCATTACAATCGTTTGTTTTTTAATCTTTTCTGCTTCTCACGCTCAATTCGCGGCCGGTCCTTTAGCGCTTGTTGAGACTGAAATCCGAACGGATCTCGCTCAACACTTCAATCAGCCATTTCCATTCCGTCAATGGATTGATGCCAGCGATACGACTGATCAATGGAGGCAATGGGCGCTTGTTGAAAACTATACCTTCGGTAAAAACCGTGGAACGATTCCAATGATCTGCGATCTTCAATCACTTCATCCTTACTTCCGAGACAAGGTTATTGAACTCATTCGTGTTTGTCGTGCAAAAGGTATTGAGTTAGCCGTTATTGAAACCTATCGCACACGCACTAAGCAAAACGAATATAAAGCCATGGGCAGGAGATACACCC
>JBBRFP010000025.1:0-12093 GCA_038241465.1 Cytophagales bacterium
GATTCAGTAGTAGATTAGCCCCTTGAATCGTAACCTTTAACTCTTCTCTATGTCACAACCAGCAGTCGCAGTTTCTCACGGTAAAAGCGTGTGGGACGGCGGTACTTCCCCAATGGGAGCGAGCTACGGAAAGCTCATGATGTGGTTTTTCCTAATGTCAGATGCTTTTACGTTCTCAGGACTTTTGATCACGTACGGATTGGTAAGATCTTCGAATCCTGCCTACGTGGGAGACATAAAAGATTTCGTTTTTTCGCCAGATTACTGGCCAATTCCTGAAAAGGTATTTGAGTCTATTCCTTTCTTCCACGGAGTTTCGTTGCCGCTTGTGTTCGTTGGTTTCATGACGTTCGTTTTGATTATGAGCTCGGTGACAATGGTGTTAGCGGTGGAAGCTGGTCACAGAATGGATCAAAAATCTGTTGAAAAATGGATGTTATGGACATTGCTCGGAGGTATTGCATTTCTTAGCTGTCAGGCGTGGGAATGGACTCACTTTATTGTGGGAACAGAAGCTGGAACAATGTTGCCAGTTGTTAAGGACGGTTCGTGGACGCCCGGAGCCATTATGCATGGCGCCAACCTTGTGCATAATCAATATGGTCCACCTGCGTTTGCGGATTTCTTTTTCTTCGTCACAGGATTTCACGGTTTCCACGTATTTACCGGAGTATGTTTCAACTTCCTAATTTTCTATAATACTGTCACGGGAGTCTACGCACGTCGTGGCCACTATGAGATGGTCGAGAAGGTCGGTTTGTACTGGCACTTTGTAGATCTTGTATGGGTGTTTGTATTTACGTTCTTCTACTTAGTTTAATCTTTAATTAAAGATATCATGTCACATCACGACGAACCTCAGATTACAGTACTCCCTCCGGATACAGCCAAGATCAAACAGCTGTGGATGACAGCATTATACCTGCTGATTATTACCGCTTTCGAGTTCCTTATCGCGTTTACTGTTCATCATGGTCCATTAAAGACAGCCATCTTTGTAGTCCTTACGATTGTGAAGGCGGGCTACATTGTTGGTGAGTTTATGCACCTTCGCCATGAAGTAAAGGTTCTTTTCTGGGCGGTGTTACTCCCGATGATATTTATCGGATGGATGCTCGTAGCATTTGTCTATGAAGGTACGAAGATCATTACCTACTAATCTATTATCAATCCTTAAGGAAAGGCTAAGGTTGAAGAACTTTAGCCTTTCGTTTTATAGGATTGCTCTGGGAGGCTCTGGCAAAGTATTAGATTATGGGCTCAATGTTATAAGGAAAGTAAATAAGAATAAGTCCTTTAACCTGGAGAAATGTGCAGGAGCGATGAATTATATTTCAGAGACAAAATCTTTCTTTCGTTACGGCAGCGCCTTGATATTTTGCCCGCCTTTTCCGGGCGGTACGTGTGAATTGTGTGTGGGTAAAGATCACAGCGCGAAGGTGACGAATGGGCCACACGGCTATGGAGCGATAAAAAAGCGACTTTTACGTTCCAGTTATATTCCAAGCCTTAAAATAATCGCAAGGCACGATAGTTTTTTATTCTGAGAATTGATTAACCAATATTGAATTGAAAAAGGTTTTGTATTTATTTCTCGCTTTATTATTACCGGGGCTGATATTCGTCTTCCTAAAATATGCAGGTAAAAACGAATTCACTGTCCCCATTTTCTATGATCAGGGGGTTAAATTGCCAGAAGGATGTGGATTCGGACCTCTGGATTCCGCAAAGGATTTTTCGATTGCCGGGAGTGACCCGTTTACAGTAAGTCCTAAATTAAGGGCCATGTGGGAAATGAACCACGAGGTCAATGTAGTGGTGTTTTCTACCGCTGGATTGGATTTCAATAAGATCAAATTGGCGATTGATGAGGAGATGGGTAAAGATGCAGTTTGGTTGAAAGAAACCAATAGTTTGACTATCGACGTAAGTGGCCTGAGTATCGTAAAAAAATGTGAGTTTCTTGTGAACGATCCGTTTCAATCAGTGTTAATTGATAAAGAGGGCAGGATCAGGGGATATTACGATCTGCGGAAGAGGGATGAAGTAGATAGATTAAGAGTGGAATTAAAAATCTTGTTGAAGAAGTACTGAGATGGAACAGGTGCAACCAGAACCATATAAAAAATTAATCATTGCATTGTCAGTGGTGGTACCGTTGGCAGTGGCCGTCCTTTTTTCAATTCCACCATTGCCGGGATATGATTTTCGTTTTTTGCCTCCGATCTACGCGACATTCAATGGTATCACGGCAGTTTTATTGATCATTTCGTATTTGTCAATAAGAAATGGTAGGAGGGAGCTGCACGAGACGTTGAATAAGATTTGTCTGGGCTTGTCAGGGGCGTTTCTTGTTTGTTATGTGCTTTACCATCTTACGAGCACCGCAACACCCTATGGCGGCGAGGGCATCTGGAGAGGCATCTATTTCTTTATTTTAATCACCCATATTGCTCTTTCTGTAATAGTCATTCCGTTCGTGCTTTTCACTTTTTCGAGGGCTTTGAGCGGCAATTTTGAACGGCACCGCCGGTTGGCTAAATTTACATTTCCGATCTGGCTCTACGTTGCCGTTACTGGGGTCATCGTGTATTTAATGATCAGTCCTTATTATAAATGATTGTGAAGAAAATTATCTCCTTATTCCTTTTGTCAATGATCGCTGCCTCAGCAAGCGCTCAATGTGCCATGTGCAGAGCTACCCTCGAGAATAACGTGAGCAATGGCGACATTGGTGTCGCCGCGGGTATCAATGTAGGTATCATGTACCTCTTCTTCGCGCCCTATCTTGCTGTGGCTGTAATAGGTTACCTTTGGTATCGTACCAGCAAAAAGAATGAGCGAAACGACCCACAAAGCAGCCCTGCTATCCGGTAAATGCCCGGTTTGTAGAAAAGGAGACATTTTTAAATACCCATTTTCCCGTATCTCTCATTTTGCTGAAATGAATACATATTGTCCGGTTTGTGGCGCCTTGCTTGAGCCAGAACCGGGTTTCTATTTTGGTGCGATGTACATTACCTACGCTTTTAATGTCGTCTTGATGGTAGGCTTTGGACTTGCACTTTATTATTTCGTCGCCTTACCAGAAGTAGTTTACCTCATACTGATCGCGATGATGGCAGTGCTTTTTATGCCACCTTCATTCCGCATTTCGCGGGTTCTCTGGTTGTATTGGTTCGGGGGCCTTCATTACAAGCCCGACTCGAAGGCGTAAATACTCTTTTTGGTATATTCGTACGTTAACGTCATTATGAACGTCCGAAGTTATCTCTTGGTAGTGGTTTCAATTGTTCTCCTGGCAGGAGGATTATTTGTACGCTCGCGGTATTCCAGAGAATTCCATCCATTGCTTGTTTCTAGGATTCAAAAAAACATCGCCAGTGAGCTTGATGTTGCCGATCAAGAGGCGAAGAGAATACTAGCAGATGGCCTCAGACCCGACTCTCCTGCATGGGATGAGGCAGATCATTTTTTTGTACACACAGACAGCAATAGAATTATCACCTGGAACCAGACAGATTATTTGCCTGATTTATCAGCAATAACAAATAATGATACGCTTGTATTTATTCAACTAGGCAGGGGAGATTTTTTGATCAGACGGTGGGTCGTTGAAGACAGATCGTCTTTGTATGTAGTTATAAAACTCATTGACCGCTATCCCATCATTAATAATTTCTTATCTACTCAATGGAACCCTTCCATCTTTCCAGTTAGAGAATTAGAGGTCTTCAATCCCTTGGTTTCCGCTGGAGAACCCATTTTGATCAATGGGAAATTGATCTTTAAAATAGCCGTTTCAAAATATGAGGCCCATGAGAACCTGCTTTCGCTCCTTCTACTTCTGACTGGGATTGCGTTTTTAATAGTATGGCTGTGGAAATGGAAGGCTCATTTGGAAAGACATTTTAGCGTTGACGCATCTTTTGCGTTGATTGTGACAGGGCTTCTGCTGGTCAGGCTGATAATGATCTATTTCAGCATTCCTACTCTTTATTTTTCTTCAGACATT
The DNA here is from genome assembly GCA_038241465.1 of Cytophagales bacterium. Taxonomy (GTDB): domain Bacteria; phylum Bacteroidota; class Bacteroidia; order Cytophagales; family Cyclobacteriaceae; genus ELB16-189. The sequence continues at coordinate 4,016 of JBBRFP010000025.1, forward strand.
TTTGACCCGAAGCAATTCGCATCCTCGTCACTGAATGCTTCTCTTGGAGATTTGTTTTTCAATGCAATCGCTCTGTTATTAATTGTCACTTACCTGTTTGCCAATTTTGATAAGTTTAAGATAGTCCAATGGACATTGCAGCGATCAGGTACTCAGCGTTTCCTCGTGGGAATGATCTGTCTCACCTTATGTTTTTTCGGATTGCTTTTTCCTTATGACTTTGTTGAATCAATTTATCACAATTCGACACTAGGCCTTGATCTGATACAATCCCTTTCATTCGACAGGATCAGGATCATTGCTGTCACGTCGGTGCTCATTGGGTGCATGTGTAGTTTTTTATTTATTCATGTATTGTTCTCCTTGGCGAATCACCTTTTTGACAGGAGAAACAACCTATTTTTCATTGCTTTGCTGGTGGCGGCACTAATCTTCCTGCTTCAGTTTTATATTCTCGAAAGAAATCTGTCCATCACACTGATCCTTGGTGTCATTTATTTTTCTATTCTTAAGATTTCAAAGTTAAACAGGGGAGTATTCAGGATATCTTTTCAACTGTTTATCTACTTACTTTTCTCCCTTGCAATTTTCAGCTTTCAGAATGCCTGGGCCGTACGACTATTTAATACCGAGCGCCAGATTCAGGATCAGTTCCGGTTTGGAAAGGACTTCCTGACGGAACGAGATGTATTAGGAGAATACCTTCTTGACCAGGCTCGCCAGCGTATTGAAAAAGATCCATTCATTCAGATGAGAATGGCCAGTCCTTTTTTAAGTAAGTCTGCAGTGGAAGATAAAGTCAGGCGGTTGTATCTGAATAATTATTTTGACCGTTATGAGATTGCGATAAGAACCGAATACGGTGAGCAATTCAATGAAGATATGTTCACCAATCTGGACAGCATCCTTGATCGGTCGGCGGTTGACTATTTGGCCACGGGATACACAGGGATATCTTACGCCAGGACCTCGGAGGGTAATACAGTTAAAAGATATCGGGTTGCGATACCGGTGTTTTATCTGCGTCCTGTCGGAAGAATAGTGCTGGACCTCTCACTTAAGAGAGTAATTCCTGACAATGTATATCCAGAGCTCCTGGTAGATAACCGCTTCAACCAGATTTACAGAAATCGTGATTTTAGTTATGCGGTATTTTCTAAAGGTAAGGTGGCGAGTAGCTTTGGGCCTTTTAATTATGAACGTGATTTTCAAATTGCAAAAATTAATAGTCCAGAATTATTCAGCAAAGGGATTGCTGATGGTGACTACTTTCATATTGGAATTGAAGATGCCGATGGCTCAATGGCAATCGTTTCTGCTGCGAGTTATCCTACATTTTATTTCATAACAAATTTTTCATTCTGGTTTGGACTTGGGTTGCTATTGTTATTTGCAGGTCAGCTGATTGTGGGTAGTGCTTCCTTTCTTTCAGGTCAGCAGGTCAATTATACGACCCGCATTCAATTGTTTATTTTCCTTGCGTTTCTCCTTCCGGTATTGGCTGTGAGCATTACTACATTCTCATTGATTGGCAAATCAAATGAGGAATCGATTCAGAAGGATTTTCTCGATCGATCTGAAGCGATCAGTCATCGAATTGCCGATATTATTTCACCCGACAGCAGCAGTACCGTAAACACGTTGAAGCTTGAGCGTTGGATTGGGGAGAACGCAACATCCTCAAAGGTTGATATATCAGTTTACTCGCCTGAAGGTAAATTAATCGCTACGTCGCAGCCCGCGTTATTTGATAATCAATTGATCTCGCCACTCCTTGAGCGTCAGGCTTTTAAGGAGATTCTGGTTAAAGGGGAGGTTCAAACTGTTACGAATGAGCGAATTGGAAAACTTGAATATAGCTGCGCTTATACGGCCGTTCTTTCTCCTGAAACCGGGAAAATGAAGGCCATTGTCGGTCTTCCGTTTTTTGAATCGGCAACATTCCTGCAAAAGAGTCAATCCTTAATTGTATCCAATATTCTGATCGTATTTGTTCTCGTATTTATTCTGTTTTCCTTGCTCTCCTTCTGGGCATCACGAAGCCTGACATTTCCGATACGATTCATCACAAAAACCTTGGGACAAACAACGCTAACCGGGCAAAATAAACAACTTCAATGGAATTCCTCAGATGAAATCGGGACACTTGTTAAAGAATATAATCGGATGGTGGATAATCTTGAGGAGAGCAAAAGAGCATTAGCGCAAAGCGAGAAAGAAAGTGCATGGCGGGAGATGGCAAAGCAAGTCGCCCATGAAATTAAAAATCCATTAACGCCAATGAAGCTTACGCTTCAGCAAATGGAACAAGCGCTTAGATTGGGGAGTATTCCGCAAGAGAAATCTCAAAAGTCGGTGGATGTTCTTTTAAAGCAGGTAGAAATACTAAATGAGATCGCAACATCATTCAGTACGTTTGCCAACATGCCAGCCCCATCTCCACAAAAAATTCATGTAAATGAGTTTTTGCAAAGTGCCGTCAATCTTTTTTCTGCTGAAATAAATGCAAGAGTAGTATTTAGTATGACTGGGAATGCAATGATCTTTGTAGACCCAACGTCTTTGAGCCGTGCAATTTCAAATATCATTATTAATGCGCTGCAAGCCAAAAAAGATAATCAGGACATCGTGGAAGTCAACATCAACACACTATTTGCAGGGGAAAAAATTACCCTAATCATCAGGGACAATGGAAAAGGAATGAGCGAGGAGGTTCAGGAGAAAATCTTTCAACCCCAATTCACAACCAAGCAAACTGGTTCGGGTTTAGGACTTGCCATGACACGTCAGATTATTGGTCAGGCGAATGGCAAGATCTGGTTTGAGTCTACTTTGAATCAGGGGACTACTTTTTTTATTGAGTTACCGATTTCTGAGTAGGGGCGTTAGGTGGAAAGCGGGAAGTTCAAAGTACAACGCCGAGAGCGGAAAGCTTAAGGTTTGCAGCCAACGTAAAAAATCTTTAACCTTTAAACGCTCAGCTTTTTGCTTTCAGCTTAAACCCTCAGCTTTCAGCTCTGTGATCTCAGGCTTTGCATTACCTTATTCGAGAATACAAAATCATCCAACTCTTTCACACCGGAATGCATGATCTCAGCACTGGAACCCTCCCAAAGTTTATCTCCTTTATAGAGGAACATAATTTTTTCCCCAATACCCATTACCGAATTCATATCGTGCGTTACTACAACGGTAGTAATATTGAATTCATGCGTAATCTCACCGATCAGGTCGTCGATAACAATGGATGTTTGTGGATCAAGGCCTGAGTTAGGCTCATCGCAAAATAAATAATTTGGATTGTTAACGATGGCCCGGGCAATGCCTACTCGTTTCTTCATACCACCTGATATTTCAGAAGGCATTTTTTTATTTACGTTTTCAAGTCCAACCCGTTGAAGGCAGAAATTGACCCTTTCAAGTTTTTGCTCGTAGGACATCGTCGTGAGTACATCTAATGGGAACATTACGTTCTTTTCAACACTTTTTGAATCGAATAACGCGCCTCCCTGAAAGAGCATTCCGATTTCGCGACGGATCTCAGATTTGACATCTTTATCGGCTTCCGTAAAATTCCGGAGGTCGTAAAAGACGTTTCCTGCATCCGGGCTTATCAGTCCCACGATGCATTTCAGTAGAACACTCTTTCCTGTTCCGCTTGATCCAATGATAAGATTGGTCTTGCCTTTATCAAATTCCCCAGAAATTCCTTTTATAACGGACTTGCCGGAAAAGGATTTGGTTATATTCTTTATCTTGATCATTAACGTACGTAAAGTAACTGAGCCAAAAGATAATCCGCGACCAGCACAGATATAATGCTTGATGTAACCGCAGCAGTAGTAGCCTGTCCTACCTCCAGCGCACCACCTTGCGTGTAATATCCTTTGAAAGAAGAAATGGAAGATATGAGAAAAGCAAAAGCAAACGCCTTGATCAAGGCAAAAGTGATGGAGTAAGAGTCGAAGGAAAACCTAAGTCCTAAGATAAAGTCCTCACCGCTGATGAACCCTCCAATTTTTCCAACCAGGTAGCCACCCAGCAATGCGCAAATTCCAGCGACAATGACCAGAAGAGGATACATGATCAGGGAAGCAATGATCTTTGGTAAAACAAGGTAAGAAGCTGAGTTGATTCCCATTACCTCCAGCGCGTCGACTTGTTCAGTAATCCGCATAGTTCCCAGACCGCCGGCCATGCTTGACCCTATCTTCCCTGCAAAAATGATAGCCATAATAGTTGGGGCAAGTTCAAGTACCACCATCTCTCTTACCACATTGGCAATAATGTATTTTGGTATAAACGGGGTAATCATGTTGTAGGCAGTCTGCACAGTTGTTACCGCCCCAATGAATGTTGCCACCAATGCAAACAGCGTCGCAGACTTTACACCAATCTGCAAAGACTCCTCGACAACGAGGCTATAATATGTTTTAAATGATTCTCGGCGGACTAATAACGTCCCCAAAAAAATCACGTACTGGCCAAATCCCTTCATGAAAACATTTAACTTGCCCTAAAGATAAAATAAAAATCATGAGTAAAACCGCTGTCATTACCGGGGGAACAAAGGGCATAGGGAGAGCCATTATCGAGAAATTTGCCGATGAGAAATTTGATATTATCACTTGTTCGCGAACGCCTGCCGGGCTGGCGGACCTGAAGCTTTCAGTTGAGGCAAAATATGGAGTGCGGGCCTACACATTTGCAGCGGACTTGTCCAGGAAGTCGGAGGTAAATTCATTTACTCAATTTGTAAACAACCTGGGTTTGTCGATCGACGTGCTGGTGAACAATGCCGGGTTCTTTATTCCGGGTCTGGTTACCGAAGAGGAGGATGGGACATTAGAAAGTATGATTGACGCAAATGTCTATAGCGCTTATCATACGACCCGTGGATTGATCGCCGGTATGAAATCAAAAGGAGCGGGCCACATTTTTACGATGTGCTCCATCGCGAGCATCATGGCGTATCCCAATGGCGGGTCCTATAGCATTTCAAAATTCGCTTTGCTTGGATTTACGAAAGTCCTGCGCGAAGAATTGAAAAATTCAGGCATTCGCGTTACGGCGATGTTGCCGGGCGCTACCCGTACGGCGAGTTGGGATGGTTCGAATCTTCCCGATGAGCGTTTTATGAAACCGGAAGATGTAGCCGACGCTGTTTTCGGAGCGTATGCACTTTCCCCTCAAAGTGTGGTCGAGGAAATACTGATACGGCCGCAGCTAGGGGATATCTAAATTGTTCTCGCAAAGGAATAGCGCATAGCTCGCAAAAAAGAATGATTTGAATCTGAATTCGCGGTCTTTGGGACTTCTCTTGGTGGTCTTTGGAGAACATTTTTTGAACTTTTTCCGACGCTAAAGGTTAACTTTGTCTAGTGGAATCTTCGATAACTCAACTACGCCAATACTGCAATAGCCTTACCAGCTACTCCCGTCGAAAGACACGCGAGGTAAGGATTGGAGACCTTGCAATGGGTGGCAATAACCCTATCCGTATCCAGTCAATGACCACCATCGACACGATGGATACAAAGGGCTCTGTTGAGCAGACGATCCGAATGGTGGAAGCCGGCTGCGAATACGTTCGTATCACCGCTCCGAGTATTAAGGAAGCTCAGAACCTCGCGGAGATTAAGAAAGAGTTACGCGCACGCGGGTATACGGTGCCACTGATAGCTGACATCCATTTCACTCCCAATGCGGCTGAGCTTGCGGCCAGGATCGTAGAAAAGGTAAGGGTCAATCCAGGCAACTATGCTGACAAAAAGAAATTTGAAGAGATAGACTACACGGATTCTGGATATGAAGCAGAACTGGATCGGATCCGTCAGAAGTTTACCCCGCTGGTAAAAATATGTAAGGAGTATGGAACGGCAATGAGGATCGGTACCAATCACGGTTCTCTTTCCGATCGGATAATGAGCCGCTACGGTGATACGCCACTTGGTATGGTTGAATCCGCGTTGGAATTTTTAAGGATTTGTCAAGACCTTCAATACCATCAGATCGTACTGTCAATGAAGGCAAGTAATCCACAGGTAATGATTCAGGCTTACCGGTTGCTGGTGCAGAAGCTCGATGAAGAAGGATTTCAGCCTTACCCGCTTCATCTTGGCGTGACCGAAGCAGGGGATGGTGAAGATGGGAGGATCAAATCTTCGGTTGGCATTGGAACGTTGCTGGAGGATGGACTGGGCGATACGATTCGTGTTTCACTCACTGAAGCACCTGAAGCCGAGGTACCTGTTTGCATTGAGTTGGCAGATCGCTATAAGCAAAGGACGCCACATGACTCGATTCCAGAGATCCGGAATTATCCGATCAATCCATTTCAATACACGAGGAGAGCTACGCGCGAGGTTGGAAATATTGGAGGACATCGGGTGCAGCGCGTTATCGCTGATTTCTCTGGTAAGGAAAAGATTACTCCCGCTTCCTTATTCTCATTGGGGTATCATTATTCTGTTCCACTGGACAAGTGGAACATCACCGAAATGGCCTGCGACTATGTTTTTTTGAATGACAGGATTATTGACTTTGAGATCCCTGGAACACTTGGACTGATCTACAGTTATGAACAATGGATCCTTCATCGCAGCCAGCCAAGGAGTTATCCCTTTGTGAAGTCAGCTGACTACCTCAAAGGCATGGCACTGTCGGATCACTTGAATTTTATTTACGCTTGCTTAAAAGATATCTCTGACCCATTGATTTCCAAATTAAAGACTGATAGCACAGCAGTTCTTCTGATAGACACGTATAACAAGCACGGATACGCCGAGCAAAGGCGATTGTTTGTTGAGCTGATCGATAAACAATGCACGACGCCTGTTGTGATTGGAAGGGCTTACCGGGATCTAGCGCCTGAGACTCTTCAACTTTATTCTGCTACGGACATTGGAGGCTTGCTCGTGGATGGCCTGGGGGATGGAACGTTCATCGCAGCGGAAAACTGCGGATCCGATAAGATTATAAATGAAACTGCATTCAACATTCTTCAGGCTACCCGTACGCGGATATCGAAGACGGAATACATCTCCTGCCCATCGTGCGGAAGGACACTATTTGATCTTCAGGAGACCACGGCGAATATTCGCTCAAGAACAAATCATCTGAAGGGTATTAAGATCGCAATCATGGGTTGCATAGTAAATGGTCCCGGTGAAATGGCGGACGCCGACTATGGATATGTAGGATCTGGTCCTGGCCGGATAACACTTTACAGAAGCAAGGATGTAGTGAAGCGAAATGTACCGGCGGCGCAGGCGGTGGACGCATTGATTGGATTGATAAAAGAAGACGGGAACTGGATTGAGTTAACTGACAAGGTGTAGTTATGGAAAATAATCAGAATCAAGGTATTAAGAATGAAAAGAAAGGGATAAGAGACCTATTTTCATTGGGAGAGGTATTTGGCTATTTCTTCCGTAAAAAAGACCCAAGCCGGCCGGACAATGTCAACATCAAGATTATGCATGGGATTAATAAGATCTCAATCATTATTTTTCTTCTGGCAGTAATTTATCTCATTGCGAAGCGTTTATTCTAAGTGAATATAGAGTCGTTCCGCGAATATTGCCTGTCAAAAAACGGTGTTAGAGAAGAGTTTCCTTTTGATAACAATACACTGGTCTTTAAAGTGGCGGGTAAGATATTTGCCCTAGCCGATGTCGATACCTTTACAGGTATTAATCTAAAGGTAGATCCTGAACACGGTGTTGAGCTGCGGGAGAAATACACCTCCATTGAGACAGCCTTTCACATGAATAAGAAGCACTGGATTACGGTACACATGGATGGGTTGGCCCCTGATAGTTTGGTTCGTACCCTGATTGATGATTCCTACGACCTGGTGGTGCAAAAATTGACTAAAAGTCAAAAATTAACAATTAATAGCTAACATATCTGAAAATCAGGTTCTTATAAGAACTAGAGATATTCGATATTTCTGATAAGTTGGGGTTATTTCTTTAATTTTGTTGATTGCACCTTAATCTACTCATGGCGAGGGTTTTTCTTGTCTTTGCTGGTCTGCTTTTGCTAATCGGTGCGTGTACACAGCGCCTGGCTTG
>JBBRFP010000026.1:0-11994 GCA_038241465.1 Cytophagales bacterium
ACCAAACCTGATCTGCTCAAGGGCCAGATATTTTTTCACTTCAAGAATTTCTTCATTCAGTGGGATAAGCGGCTGGAGACCATAATTCAGAGTGAACCGCAGCAGTTCACTTAACTTTACAATTGCATCTTTGCTTTTCTCTGGATCAATAGTGACAAGGGCTTTGATGCTATTGAGTGCATTAAAAAGAAAGTGCGGGTTCAACTGCGTTCGCAGCAACTCTAACTGGGAAAGGTTGGCGATGTTTTGTGATTCCAATTTTTCACGCTCGATTGCCTGATTGCGTGCAAGGAGCTGATACATAAAATAAATAATGACCCAAACGCCAACATATCTCATCCAGTTGATGATGGTTCCGAAAACAACAATGAAGCTAATGCCTTTGATCACCTCTTGATAATTTGATATGAGTGAAGGAATCGTGCTGACAACGAATAACACACTCGATAAGAGAAAGGTGGAACCCAGCGCAACAATCCAGATGGTTGAAGTGGGTCGGGCAAAAATGGAAAAGCGACTCAATATTTTTTTTAACAAATGAGTAGAAAGAAGCCCGACAATGGCCTGACCACCGAAGAGCGTCACGTAGCTCATACTAAACTCTCCAACAATAAAAAAAGTGTAGTTAATGGTTTCGATGGCCACCATCCCACCCCAGCCTGCCGCCTGGCAAATCCAATAGAGTCTGTTCTTGTTCAAATGAGGTTAGCGATTGATGAAATTGAATACCAAGTAACCAATTAAGATTAATAAAATAAAAAGGTGCGCATACAACCACAATTTTTGATACAGCGGTCGTTTGTCCCAAGCCATCTTCGGATCAAAGGGGTCAAAGGCCAGTGCGATTCCCAGGCTACTCATCGCATTGGCTACATCTTTGTTTAAGAAGAGGTAGTAAATAGATAGCAAAACAAAAGCTGTATACAGTGTGCGGTTAAACAGACTACTCTTGTCCGCCGGCTGTCCTGTGGCTGAACTATTTGTGGCTTTCATGAGCTTCCGTGGTTAACGTACATGATTTGTTTTTAGATCCACCGATAAAAAGTAACACCGCGCATAGGAATGAACAAAATGCAACCACTATCGCTGAAGTAGAAGAACTATTAAGCTTCCCTTCGTAACCTATCCAAAGCGAGATCAGAAACGCAAACCCGGACGCAATTCCTAGTAACAAGACGATAAACCCCCTGTTTTGACCTGGGGTACTATTTTTTTGTTGTTTCATGGCCTTTTTTTCAACATAAATAACACAACGCGTTTGGCCCGGGAATAGCAAAATGATGAGTGCAGATAGTAATGTTTAAATGCCGAAATAGAATGTCGATAAATAGCTGACGAGGAGAATACGCCCGTGGTGTCGGGCATGACCACCGGCGCAGACAAGAAGGGCCGCAGGAGCAGCGAAAAATCGACGAAGTCGATCGCCCATTGAAAGAAGGGATTTACCTCAGAAAACTTCTTCTGTTGGTCATTGAATATAACTTATCCACTACATTCGTCCCATCAAACAATCTCAGATGTTTGAAAAGCAGAATGAAATCAAAAACCAACGTCAAGACTATTTACCACTGCTCATTAGAGAGGGCCTTTAAGACACCGATGCTATGCGATGTTTCCAAGGTGCATACCGGATACGGTGTGATGCCGAAAGTCACCCATTGCACAGAAGATGAGAACTGGGGTAAACCGGGTTTCAGTAAAAAGATTTTTGTTGCCAGATCATTCACACAAAAGGGAGGCTGGGGCTCGTCCGACAAAGTCATTGAACGAATTGAAAATCGATATTGGAAAATAGAGGTAAGCGATCTTCAATCGTGGACGTTGGGATTTTCAAAATTTGTGGGCGAATGGAAAACAACGGAACTAGGACCAAACAGAATATTAGTCGAATACTCCTATACTTTACATTCAGATGTTGCACTGCTTTATCCTTTAAACTGGCTCTTCACAAAGACCTTTTGGAAAATCTATATGAAAAGAGTGCTGGAAAATATTAGAAAGATGGCCTATACCAATGAACCTTATCAACATGAGTAAAAGGCCGCCGGGATAATAGACCGTCAATCGGCACGAACTGCCCATTTATCTGCCGAAGTTTTATTTAACATTCATTTTTTCCGTTCTTCAAAGATACTATACATTAGATATCAATATGAAAAGAAATCAATTCCTTACCGCACTGGCCGTAACCGGCATCGCTCCTTTGGCGGCTTTTTCCAAAAATTTGAAAATCATGAACAGGTCAAATAAAGGTTTTATCGTAAAATCCGGCGAAGGCAAAAGTCATGGGCACATCAAATTAAAAGGAGTCAATTCAAATATCCTGGATGTAAAGATATCGGGGAATGATACCGACGGTGGCTTTGCTATGTTCGAACAAACATCAATCTCACAGGGTCGGGGTACTCCTTTGCACGTTCATCATAAACAAGACGAAGTTTTCTATGTGGTGGAGGGTGAGTATTATTTTCAGGTCGGTGACGACAAGTTCCACGGCTTTGCCGGCGACACTATTTTTCTACCGATGAAAGTTCCTCACGCATGGACACAAATATCCCTCAAGGGAAAAATGACAGTCACTTTTCAACCTGCAGGGAAAATGGAGAACTTCTTCGTTACTATCGCAGCGTTGAATCACGAGCCAACAAAGGAAGAGATGGGAAAAATTTTCGAGGAGAATGAAATGGCGGTAGTAGGTCCAGTTTTAAAAATTGATTAAAGCTACTGGCGTTCCAGCTAAGAGCTAGACACCTGCGGTATCAGGCATTCACCGCTGAGGCGCAGAGGCCCTCGGAAAAATTGAATAGCCCCACCATCACATCATCATGTGATAGAATCACCTGTTTCAATTGGTGATATTTATGTCTCCTTAAATCCGAAGTGTGATATTCTCGAATTTGACAAAAAATTGCATCTCCTTTCCAATCCTATAAAAAATAAGGAATGAAAAATCTTAAACTAGAAATTGCTTTTCTAATTTTAGTAATTCTTATCAGCATTGCAGGATTTTGGGAGCTTTTCATGGGAGCCAATGCAAAGCCGATCAGCTTACACTATTTGCACATCATCACAAGTTTACTATGGTTGTTTTTGATATTGATTCAAGTCATCAATATTCAACAAAAAAGATTCTCATTCCATCGCGAGCTTGGGATAGCCATTTTTATAATGGCCCCCTTGATTGTCGCAACCGTTGCGCTATTGTCAGTCCATTCAGCAAATAAGGCTATTATTACAGGGAAAGAAGACCAACTCATTGTCCAGAATGTTATGGTAACTTTTGAATTAGGTCTGGTTATAGTATTAGCATTTGCTTTAAGGAGAAACAGAAATTTACATGGCGCCTTTCTTATGAGTTCCGCACTCCTCTTTATGATCATCGCACTATTTTTTGCCCTTCTCAGCTTTGTTCCATTATTCAAGATCGAAGGCCCTGAAACGTTTTATAGATTCGGAACTGCCGCCATAACCTCTGGCTGCATCGGCGCGGTAATCGGCATCATATTCTTTTTTAAAGATATGCGCAATGGATGGCCATGGTTGTTCGTAGGCTCGGCGTTTTTTCTGAATGGGTTTATCAATTCTCTACTCCATAAATCGAACGGCATCCAACCGTTAACCGAATTTGTTGGTTCAATCAATAAAAGGGAAATATTCATAGTCACTTTCATCGGATTTCTTGCCTTGCTATCAATGACCTGGTATGCAGGTAAAAGTAAAAAGTCGGATATAAAAGGGAGTTAGATTTCGGTTTAACAAGATCATGTAGACTAAAATCACTTTCGATTGTGAAGCAGCTACTTTTTTATTACCAGCATCATTCTGCTGACAATATCATTTTTCGCATTCTCTGATAGTGTTATCACCAAGTTGGGCCATGAGGGTGATATCGACTACTCAAAAACTAACGGCAAGCGATGTTGACACAAATGTATTCGAATTAGAAAAAGACGATCCCTTTGTAAAAATTGAATCTTCACTATTGAGATTCCTGAATTCAATTCTCCACAATGCATTCGGCAGAACCTGATAATCGAAGTTCGCTGAAAGACCCGTTGTCTTAAATCCATTTAACGTTCCGGTTGAGATGATAACTCCGTTTCGGTCATCATAGTATTCTACCCGCACAGCGATTGCAGCTTTTTCATTTAAAGCAAATTTTGCAATCACTACGGGTGAGTACCACGCATTAGTAGCGGTTGTCAGGTGACTTTTTTCTTCCAACCCATAATCGAATCCTACAATGAGACCAAAGGCAGGCGTTATCTGAAATATTCCGTAAAGGTTATTGAAGTAACGCATCTTACGTATGCTGTCTGGCTTAGTCGACCCAATAAAGGTGCTGCTGTTCAGCTTGACTTTGCTAGTTGGCTTGAACGTTAGTTGCGTTCCAAACGAAGGCAGGGAATTTCCATCAATCCTTTGAATACGCTGCCAGCCATTCAGTACCATTCCTGATAAAAACCATTTTCCATTATCCGACGTATAGGAAATCTTTGCGCCCGATTCATAATAAGGAGTATTGTCAGCAAGTATACTTCGTGTAAGGCTCCAACAGTCTTTTCCAATGGCGCTTTCAAATCCAATATGGGAGGCAAAGATTCCAGCGTCGACCCAAAGATTCTTAGCCGAGGATATTTTCACTCCTGCGTTGGCCTCAAAGATGTTTTTAAATACACCCGGCTCAGAGGTATAGTTTGCATTGGCATACGTTCCCGTCATCAGCGCGAGGTTGGCCCGAACGTTATTCGTATTGTAAGCTGCTTTAATGAATCCAAGGTTAAGGTTCACTTCGTTGTGCCTGTTGTATGAATATGTAAAAGACGGACGCGCATTGTTTTGCGGCCTATTGAAATCATAGGAATAATAAACATCCACGTACCCGGTGATCGTTACCGGAGAAACTTTTTCCTCTTCCTGGGCAAGAAGCAGTTTGCTAAAGGTGATACAAAGAATTGCTACGAGCGATCTTCTTTTCATATAAGTTTCCCCTTTACCACGGTCGCAGCATCACAGTGACACGGGTTATAAGCCTATGCAGGGTTGATTCTTCGTCAATCATTAATATTGCTGCCAAAAGGAAGGATTAGAATTAGTGCAATTTATAGATTTGAGAGCCAAGTTCCACTTCACACCTGACGCTTTCCTGGCTTTCTCAGGTTCATCGCTCACCCTCCACGGCTATCGAACTAAATATTTTATTCGAGACAAGGATCTCCCCCGACCGGCTCAATGACGAAGATCCGTATCATGGCAGCTCGCACAATCGGTGATTTTAAATAGTAAGCGTCAATTAATAAAGTAAGGTAGCAGTCAGAAGACTACTGTCATTTTAAGCACAAGTGACCGCGCCTATTAGGTTGGTTTTAAATTTGTAGAAGCAGGCACGTTCACCTGAGCTTCACTCGCCACCAATTTTCATTTCCATCTCTGTCGTATTTTTCGGCCTGTCCCATGCAGTCGCATTAATGACTGTTCAATGAAGATCCGGATTCGCAACCGTCGCTTCGTACACCCACATCACAGGTTTACGAGGATAGCGCGTTGCCTGACCTTCTTCTAGCACAACGCCTAGTGCATTGGTGATCTTAAGTCTCACCTCCGTGACCTTGAAGTTATCCGTGGCCTTGATACGAATTTTATCGCCTACCGCGCCGGTGTAACTTTTAAGGTTGATGTAATGGACTTTTGGTGCCTCGAGGTAATCGCTAACGGCAACGCTCTGCGCATTCGGCAACCTATCGCAGATACCTTTTGAATACAGCTCCTTCATACCCGGTTGCAACAGACACATTTTCGCCCATAGAGCTGCATCTGCGAACCGTGTCTTGCTCGCTTTTTTCTTTTCAGACGTTGATTCTTGGGGAATTGTGATGGTAGAAGCTATATTCTGACCACGATGTTTCCGCAACGCCACGTCATGCGCGAAGACAGCGGAAAGCTCGGCTTTGGTTTTATTCCTGAGTTTCGCCACGGAATGATCGGTTTTAATTAAAAATAGCATGATTTTACTCTCAGGTCAAACTTTTTCATCCCAACATATTGCCTTTCCTCCACTCCTTTGACTCTCCAAGCAGCTGTTTTGCCTCTATCAGGAAAGTCTGAGGCCAATCGAAAAAAGGGTCACCACTCGGTCACCACTCGGTCACCACTGTCTGACCACTCTTAGGGGGTAACTTTCTGGGTTCTGATTCTGGAAATCGAGGTGCACGCATTAAAAAGTGCACAGCTGATAAAATTATTAGCTTTTTGAATTAAGCTATTTTTCTGAAAGCGGGATCAGAAAGCACCGTGTTACGGTGCGAGTGAAGTAACGAAAATAAAAGATAAGAGCAACGTGATAAAGTGAAATAATTTTTCAAATGATTCCGGTACAACTACGGCAACACCAAAACAATATCACCTTCTTTTATTAATCCACCGCGAATTACTTTCGCAGTAATTCCGCCATGACCTCGCATAGCATTATAACCTCCTGTGCCAAAGGCTGCTTCCATCCGTGAGCACGGATGACACTCGCCGGTATATTCCATGGTCGCCTCCCCTATCTGAAAGATTTTTCCTTTCAATGCCAGCAGACTGATTCCACCAACAAGGATATTTCTGCGCGTAAGCGTAAAGTCCACGTCTGCCAATCCAGCCAGTGATGCAATTACTGCCATATGCTCTTTTTGAATAAGCGTTACCTGACGACTTCCCCCGTTGCTGCGATCACCCTCTAACCCTTTTTTTTCAATCGCCATTACTTCCGAGACTAACTTCACAGGGATCTCTCTTTCTGGCCGGACAGAAATAGCGCTCACAACACCAGGTTGTGAAAACGTGTTTTGTAAATCTTTGATCAGCATTGCAGTTACCTATGAAATGAAACGCAAGTTACGAAGAGAAATTTGTTCTGATGAATTGATCATCGCGCGCAGAAAAATCAAATCGATCTTGACGCGTTCGGCGCGCAATGGATGAGCTGGATAATTTTGAATACTGGCTTATTAGATTTACTTGACCACCCTTAATGCACAATATCTAAAACAAGCACTCGAAAGAGTCCGAGGAAAATTGGGAAGCAAGGGCGAACCAGCTGCGCCAACGAAGGTGAAGATGTTGCGCCTACACCCTTGTTAAAATTTAAAATAGAAATCGCCGATAATATTGGATTGGTCCCAGGTGTACTGCTTTTCCTCCGAAAGTTTCATCACACTGAATCGAACATCCTTAAAAACTTGCTCTATCGTGCGGCCCGGCCTTCGCATTGCCTTTAATAATTCTTGTGTATAAAGGCCATTTCGCCCCTCGCCATCTGAGGCAACAGAACCCGGTGCTGTTGCAAACGCTACAAAGGATCCTTTGGCTCTATTTAATTGAGCCAACCCGGCCCCGCCCGAACGATAAGCGGAAGGAAAAGGATTGTTTCGGCAGGCGTCAAGGATAATAATATTCATACGAGAATTGGATCGTTCCATATTGGCTACTACTACTCGTTGCACCGCAAAGCAGGCTCTTGGAATGTCATCTTCGTATCGAATGTTGGCCTCCACCGGAACCAAATAATTTTCGCCTTCATTTTGAAGTCCGTGACCAGCGTAATAAAATAAACCAATCGTTTGGTCTTTCGGGCCACTGGTCAATTTGTCGTGAAATTTTCTGTACGCCTCACGCATTTGATCATAGCTTCCATTGATCACCTTGATCACCTCAAAATTTGATTTTTCCAATTCGGCCGCCATATCAGTCGCATCGTTAGCTGCATTCTTTAATGGGGCAACGTACTGATAACTGGAATTGCCTATCACCAGCGCATACCTTTTCTCATCTTTAAAAAGGTCAGCCAATGTCGGCTCGTTTGGCTCCGCTACGAGTACTTTATTTTTATTGTCCAACGTCGATTCCGTCTTCGTCTCATTTTGATTGGCCAAGACTACAGGAGGAGCAATGACTGGATTCTTTTTGTTGGCTACCGACTTATTGGCATCCTTTTGTTGATCATTTCCTTTTCCAGCCTTATTTGTCCCACCATTAGTTGGCTGCTGAGTGACTACTACCTTTTGTTCGCTCTTGGCAATGTCATTCTCCTTCTTTTTGAACAGCGCAAGGGCCTGCTTTGCATCATCGTTAGCCTCATTCAGTGTCAATGCCTGATGAAGATCCTTTTGTTCACTTTCCATATCACCCAACTTGGCATATTGTTGTGATCGTTCAAACAAAATTTTAGATTGATTCGATTTCTCTCGAATGATCCCCAACGTCTTTGAATACGATTCAATGGCTTCTTTGGGGGCGTGTAGTTCCGCATAGGCTTTAGCCATGAACCAATAAATATTGCCTGTATTTTTATGGCCTAGCTGCACCGCATGGTCAAATTCACGCACCGAACTAGTAAAAGAGTTCGTTTTAAAATAGGAAAGGCCTAAATAATAATGAACATCCACATCGAAGGATTTATCGCGGATGGAGTAATCTAAATACTCATTTAAATTTTTGATGGTTTTCTCATAATCCTGGGTTTTATAAGCATCGATCCCCTGCTCATAAAATTTAAATTGAGCCAAAGAACCGAAACCAGATAATAGGAGAGCAATGAAAAACCCTGCCGTCTTCATAAATCTTCAAATTTTCTAATTGAGATTAAACGAGACTCCTGCCGCAAAGTTTATTGACGTAAAGCCCAAACTGCTGACTGGGAATTTGTCAGCGGTTAAATTGGCAATATCATTATCGTAAGACCGGGTACTTACAATATCAATAGGGAATGTATAGCCAAATGCGGCTTGAGCAAAAAACGATACCTTTCCGCCTGGATATAGTTCTACTCCTGGTCCTAAAAGAATCCCTCCTGATATTTTTGAGTCACCCTTATAAGATCCGGAACTATTGCCGTTCGGATCCCAACCACTAGCCGCTTCATTATAAATATAATCAATGCTCGTGCCAGAAATATCCCCACGTTTTGCTGACGTGATAAAAGGTTTTGCAAATCCGTAGACCGAAATGATAGTATTATCTTTTACAGGAACAAAATTGAACTTGAAATTAACCGCCAGAGAAATCAAGGTCATGTCGCCGCCATTGAGATCTAACAGAGAACCAATCTCATTATTATTTATATCATAGCCAAAATAGAAATTGACCGGATCTTGATTCAGAGCAGGCGGCTTTTGAAGAATAGAAGGGTCATAGTTAAAATGCAGATAAGAAATCGAACCACCGATGGAAACCACCCGGTTGAGCCTTCTTAAATATCCTCCTTCAAAATTGATCCCGGTTGAATAGTCACCGAAATTATTTCCAAGCACATTGGAAACACCTCCGCTAATAAAAACACTTTTATCTCTTGTAATACGCTCCCTTTTCACCACGGCGCCTTCGTCTTGCGCTTGAATGCAATGCATCGAAATGATAGTGACCAAAAGTACCTGTAAAATCTTTTTCATTGAGTACCAGTTTGTCACAAGTTAGTGCTAAAAAAAACAGGGTCAAATGAGTGCCCAATAAATTTCAGATAGAGATAAAATGATCAGTCCTTAACCGTTTTGAGGTTATTCAGTGCTACGGTGGTTAATCTCGTAAAGGGCGTAAAAGCTTTCCGAATCCCATTTTTATAACATGGGTGCAAATTTCGGTCGTCTAACTGGAGTTGTGCCTTGATGCCAAAATTAGCTCTCCCGACGAGCTGATTTTGGGATGAGGTGGAGGTTGAAACTTAGGTTTATGAGCAAGCGTTTTTTGAGTTGATTTGATCCACTCTGTCAATTTTATTTTTTATGTCCGTCTAAATTAGATATCAGCAATCGGGCGGCACTTCTACCCTATCCTTTCAATTTTTCCTACCAGAAGAATATAACTCAGCGCTGCCATGATGGTCATAGAGCTGATGAAAATCAGTGCTCCTGAATAGACTCCATCGCTGACAAGGTAGCCGATGACTATCGGTACAATGATGGCGGCGGATCCACCTATAAAATTAAACGCACCGCCCACAAGGCCTACCAGTTTCTTTGGGGCCAGGAGAGAAACAAACACCCAGGTAACAGATGCAAGGCCATTGCCAAAAAATGCAATACACATAAAGGCGATGACGGAAGAAGGGGATTCAAAATAATTCGCTCCCATGATGGAACCCGATAACAACAAACCAATTATCACCGGCGCTTTGCGTGCCACACCCACGGAAACATTCTTCTTCACCAGATAGTCGGACAAAAAACCAGAAGTAAGCACGCCAACAAAGGCACAGAAGAATGGTGCTGAGGCCATCAACCCCGATTCAAGAAAATTCAATTTCTTAGAGGTCATCAGGTATTTTGGGAACCATGTTAAAAAGAAAATCATCGTGGCGCTTACGCCAAACTGACCAATATAAATTCCCCATAATTTCCGCTTCGACAGAACCAGAACAACATCTTGCCAGGAGATCGGGTGGCGATCATTGAGCGATTCTTTTGTACCTGTGAACCCTCCACCCGACTCAATCAACTCAAGCTCCGCATTGTTAACTTTCTTATGTTCTGAAGGACTCCGGTAAAAAAAGTACCATCCTATCCCCCAAAGTATTCCTGTTATTCCTGAAATAAAAAACAACCCTCTCCAGCCCATGTGAAGTTGAATAATCGTCAACAAAGGTGTAAGAAAGGCAAGGCCGATAAATTGACCAGATGTGTACGTCGCGATGGCGCCGGCGCGCTCATTGTCAGGAAACCAGCTGGTCACAATCCGGTTGTTCATCGGGTACGAGGGTGCTTCGAAAATACCGATAAGGATTCTCAATCCGATCAGTACGAGTAAACCCGATGCAAACCCCTGCAAAAAGGTTGCGATTGACCACAACACCAATGTAATCGCATACAATTTTCTTATGCCTACTCTATCAGACAGAATTCCTCCCGGGATCTGGAGGAAGGTGTACGTCCAGCCGAAAGCTGAAAAGAGATAACCCAACTGGATCGAACTCAATCCCAATTCTCCGGTAATGGCGTCAGCCGCAACGGAGATATTACTCCGATCGAGGTAGTTGATCACTACATTGACGAAGACCCCGGCCAGCATCACATACCGAAATCGGGTTGGAGCAGGCGTCACCATTCTGCCACACTTCCATCCTCATGACGCCATGAAGGATTCCTCCATTGATGACCCTCTTTCGCTGCTTTCCTGACATACTCCTCGTTAATAGAAATTCCCAAACCTGGTCCTGATGGAATATCTACAAATCCATCCTTGTACTGGAAGACAGATTTATCAGTAAGGTAATCGAGCAAATCGCTTCCTGAATTATAATGAATCCCGAGACTTTGTTCTTGAATAAAAGCATTGTGACAGGTAGCGTCCACCTGCAGGCACGCCGCCAACGCAATGGGACCAAGCGGGCAATGTGGTGCCGCCGCAACGTCATAGGCTTCGGCCATGGAAATAATTTTTTTACACTCGGTAATGCCACCGGCATGTGAAAGGTCTGGCTGAATGATGTCGACGTAACCTTCGGCAAGCAATGTCTTAAAATCCCATCGGCTGAACATTCTTTCTCCCATGGCAATCGGGATGGAGGTCACGTGAGCAATTTCGCGCAGCGCTTCACTGTTCTCCGACAACACAGGTTCTTCAATGAACATAGGATGGAATTGTTCAAGCTCTTTCGCCAGTACTTTCGCCATGGGCTTATGAAGTCGGCCGTGGAAATCAATGCCTACCTCCACAGTATAACCGACAGCCTCGCGCAGGGCGGCCACGCGCTTAAGCACGCGGTCAATCTTTTCAAATGAATCGATGATTTGCATCTCTTCTGTTCCATTCATCTTCACCGCTTTGAATCCATTTTTCTTTGCTTCCAAAACAGCTTGTCCTATATCTTGTGGACGGTCTCCTCCTATCCAGGAGTAAACCTGCATTTTTGTTCTGGCCTTACCGCCCATCAGTTCATAGACCGGTGCATTGAAAAATTTTCCTTTGATGTCCCAAAGGGCCTGATCGATTCCTGATATAGCACTCATGAGAATGGGTCCA
>JBBRFP010000027.1:0-11829 GCA_038241465.1 Cytophagales bacterium
CGCGAATAGCTGGATGCACTCCGACTTCACAGTCGTCCATTCATATTTATGTCCAACGCAAACAGATTTAGGAGTGAAGAGAATGGAACTTGTCTCTCAGACAGGCCATGAACAATTAGGTTGGAATGTACTGCTCGGTCCATTGATGATAATGGGAGAAGGAGTTGAAATGACAGAAGAGAATGAGCATGAATTATTCATTGAGTTGATGAATGAAATAACAACCGTACTGCAATCTCCCCAAGTCATATACCTTAAATGCTTTGTGTCAAAATTGCCTAACGGTACGGTTGATGCGGATTGTCGCTTACTAGGCGAGGACTGGATAGAGGGAACGAATAAGCTCCTTTATTTTGCTGAACGACTTAATACCATGGCAACCTTCATTGGCGAAAACAGTTCATGATAATCTATCCAAGGCCGTTAACAGAATTGAAGAAAGGTCAGGATTTAGGTAGGGATGTAAAGAGGGTGTATGATCAAAGGTATGGCAATAGAACCGACACTGCTGTAAAGAAGTGGTACGAGTTCTGGAGATAGTTTTATTACTTATCAGAAAAAGAATTTTTTCCCTAATTATATTCAGTCCGAAAACAACTTAGAATTTTTAATATTTTAAATTGATGAACCTCAATAACATCAAAACATTCTCGTTTCTCTATCTCCCATTTTTATGGATTTCGATTATCTCTACCAGTATTTATTCTGCCACTAATTATTTTGTACTGCAGTATATCCCTCTCATGCGCGAAAGTATTACCAATATTTTCCTTCCGATTGCTTTTATCTCTTTCGCCTACATCATGTTCTATAAGGAAAAGCTTACCGCCATACCAAAGTTCAAAGATGATGTTTTCCGAGCTTATGTATTGGTTCTGCTTTTTTCTTTACCCGGACCGATATTTCTTCAGTTCGCCATTGAAGATTTATCAATTCGTTGGCACGCAAACACTAAATATGAAGACATAAAAGAACGACCTGGTGTACATCAATTCGAGCTTGATCCGCCACTCCATTTTGATTTAAAAACCGTTGGCCTTTATCCACGATATTACAGAAGTTATAATAAGAACGCACCAGATGACTCACATCATGAAGCCTATATCGTCACTTTAGTCACGTCAAAAAATACACAAAAGCCTTTATTTTGGTTTGGTAAGAAATATGAGAAGATAGTACGAAAAGATCGCTCGCCTGACAGCGAACGTGAATCAACATATAAAGCAAACATTGAAAATGGCATTAAGAGTTTTACTAAATCATCAGAATCAGACTCTATTAAATTATTAGAGTGGAACCGCCGTTTTGATGATTACCAATATTTTCAATCTGCTGTAAATGAAATTCCAAATAACCTGAACTATCAACTTCCCATCCTCACCGAAATTCATACAAGAAAACCAATTGGCTACACTGCGAACGCCTCTTTAATTGCGTTTGGAATTGGTCAAGTGATTTGGGGCATTATTTGCTTATTTATTAGGGTGGACCCTTTTTCATTGGCAGATCAACAAGAGTTATCCACACAAGAGAAGTTACATGAGCGAGGAAAAGAATTATTGAATTCATTTTCGTGGTTCGTTCCAAGAAAGGGATACGTTGCAACCCCTATAATTCTTGATCTCAATATACTTGTTTACTTAATTCTTGGCTTTTTGGGTGTCAGTATGATGAGTCCCAGCGGAGCTGATCTTATTCCGTATGGATCAAACTATTCTCCATTAGTCATCGAGGGACAGGTATGGAGATTGTTTACTGCTGGATTTTTGCATTTTGGGTTCATTCATATATTGATGAACATGATGGCATTTGGATTTTGTGGTTTTATGCTTGAGCATGTATTGGGGTCGGTACGCTTCGTCGTTCTTTATATAATTTCCTTACTAGGATGCTCGCTAACCAGTCTTTATTGGCATCATCCAGGGAATAGTGCAGGTGCGTCGGGTGCTATTTTTGGTTTAATGGGAGCCATGCTTCTCTATGCGATATTTAAAATAGGTGAGAGCTCAAATCGAATAATGTTTGTAGTCATTTTTGTGATTTTCGGATTGTTCACACTTATTACAGATTTGGTTTCCTGGTCTCACTCGGATATGGCCGGTCATCTCGGAGGAATGATAACGGGAATGATTATGGCAATTTTCTTTATCCCCGCAGCAAGGAAAGCGGAAGAGATTAATTTGTGAGTTGCGATTAGAATTGTTCTATGTAGATTTCGATGATTGCGACTAAGAAAAACGATTATTAACTTTGCCATTACGAATTGACCTATTGACTTAGACCTAGGTGGAAAATCGGTGCACCTGATCTCCACAAATGGCGAAATAGATTGTAAAAGGCGGATTTTTCTGGGCTCAAAACACCCTCCTCCTCTGCGAACAAAATGAAGCCCCGCTATCGCGGGGTTTTTTGTTGAATGGCCCTCCAAATGGAGCTTGCTATTGTGACGAGAGTCACCATTTAACAAAAACTGGGTAGCAACTTCCTTTTGTTCGACGCTAGGCTAAAAGGGGATCAGTGTTTCGCTAATCCCTCCATCGCAACAGCGGAATCAAATGACCCTGAAATGAAATAAAAAATAGGCGCCTGTCATCAACCTGCCATCCTGCGGGCACAATCATCGAGGCGACGGCTGCTGATTCCCCAAATAGTAGGATACATGCAGAGATTGCATTGTAATAAATTTTTTTACCAGACTTTTAAGGTGATCGATAAGACTTGGCTGACAGCCGCTCGGCATTCACTATCTTTAGCGTAATGCAAAGCATGGTCGGTTACACATTCCCTTCATTTTCAGATGTTGGTCGAATCAACAAATGACATGATACTGGCTTCTGATTATACAGTCAAATATTAGCAGTTTTAACACCATCATAGTATGAAAAGGATTCTTGTGCCGACGGATTTTTCCAATCTTTCAAAAGCAGCCGCTTATTATGCAATTGGAATTGCCCGCGACATCAATGCGGAAATTATTCTCCTTCACACGATTAATGGCGGAGCATCCCCCAATGCGCTCAAGAACTGGGAAAAGCTTGAGAACAGTATGATCAATGCCGCACAAAATGAAGCAGACACAATGCTCAGCGAAATCAAAATCAGTGAAGGGTTTAGTAACATCTCCTATTCCCATGCTCTTGGATTTCCTATTAAAGATGTCATTGCGCAATTTGTACTGGATAACGAAATTGATCTTATTGTGATGGGGACAACCGGTGCCTCCGGATTAAAGAAACTTATCGGGAGCAACACTACATCTGTTATGGAGAACTCCAACGTTCCTGTGTTAGTTGTGCCGCAACTCGCACACTATCGACACATAAAAGAAATTCTTTACGCGTCGGATATGCACAATCTTTCAGATGAAATAAAAATTGTGGTGCGGCTTGCCAGACTTTTCGAAGCCCACGTGAATGTTGTGCATGGAATAAAAGATGACTTGGATAAAAACGTACAACTGCTGGAGAATGCCTCCATTCGAAGTGACAAGAAAGATGAACTCATCAGAACAATGGACTATCCAAATATTCGACTTCATGTATTCAGAAACGAAAGTGTCGTTGCGTTGATAGATCAGTTTCTCGGTTTACAGCAAATTGATCTGGTCATCATGTTCAGTGGTGAGTTGGGATTCGGAGATAAACTATTTCAACGAAGTGAAACACGGAAGCTGGCCTTTCATAATGAAACTCCTTTATTGATTTACAAAAAGGAAACAAGAAAATGAGAGGCAAGACTATTGAAAGTATTAGAGCCCTTGAAGGAAAACTCTTTCGAGTTAAAGAAACTAAACTCTTCATTGATAAGATCCGTATCGAAAGTTTCGCGCGCAAAAAAAAATATAATCGGGAATTTCTAACAAAGAATATACTAGCGAGTGTTTGCTTGATCATGAGCCGCAATGTAACCACCAAAATCAGCGAGGCACAATGTGTAACCCCAAAAACTCCCCTTTATATCCAACCACGCTTTCTGGATTTCGTTGATCCACTGAATCTTGCCACCATAAAGCCACACACTACCAACAATGGGCCGTCATCTTGCCGAGGCCCTATTCTTTCGGCTTCTCACTTCTCCGCTTAATTGCCTTAAACCCTTCAAACCAGATCACGGAAACAAAGCCGACTAATATGCCAACAAAGATTTGGTACGGGCTCACTTTTTCAAATTCAAAAAAGCGGGTAAACGGGGGAACCAGCAAAAGGCTCGCCGTAAGCAGCAATGTCACTCCGATGATTATTGTTACAAGACTGTTTTTATAGCGAAGTGTTGTGAAAATGGAATAGTAAAATGAGCGGTTCACCAGTGTCAGGAATACGTTGGCACTGATCAACGTCACAAAGATCATCGTTCGGGTCGCTGCTTCATCGTACCCACGATGAACGGCCAGTTGATACGCAAAAAGCATTCCGGCAGTGATCATCAATCCCTGAACAATACTGATACTTAATTCCTGTATATTAAAAAAAGTAGTCGTTAAATGTCTTGGTTTCTGCAACATGCTGTTCTTCTCCATCGGTTCATTTTCATAAATGATAGAGCAGGTTGGCCCCATGATCAGTTCCAGAAAAATAATGTGCACGGGAGAAAATATGCTTGGGTAAATCCACCCAAGCACGAGGGGTATAAATACAATGAGTATAATCGGAATGTGAATAGAGATAATGTACTGAATCGCCTTTTTCAAGTTTGAATATATCTTTCTTCCCATCGCGATAGCGTCTACCATTTTGGCAAGGTCATCATCACTAAGAATTAAGGACGAAACTTCTTTGGCAATTTCAGTTCCTCTTTTTCCCATCGCAATTCCTATGTGGGCTGCCTTTAAAGCCGGGCCGTCGTTCACACCGTCGCCTGTCATGGCTACAATTTGTCCATTGGCTTTTAGCGCGTTGAGTATTTTTAATTTAGCATCGGGAAACATTCTGGTAAACAGATTGACCTCCATTACTTTCCTGGAAAGTTCATCATCACTAAGCTTGACAAGTTCTTCGCCATTCATAGTTTCTTCTCCTCCCTTGAAATTAATTTGCTTGGCAATAGTAGAAGTTGTCGCGGCGTTATCTCCAGTAATGATCTTTATAGAAATGCCTGCTTTATAGAAAGCGTCAAATACGGCGCTGATATTTTTCTTCGGTGGGTCATAGAAAGCCACTAGCCCATTAAAGTGAAACTTGATTTCCTGCTGCGTGGTGGGAAAATCGTTTCCGGTAATTGTTGAAACTCCAACGCCCAATACACGAAATCCCTGTGAGGTCAATTGCTCCAAGGCGTTCATGATACTTGTTTTCTGTTCCTCATTGAGTTCCGAAACAGCGATCATCGCCTCTGGCGCACCCTTGGCTGCCACGATCCGGTTTCCGGAAGAATTTTCAAAGATATGCGTCATCATGGGTGGCCTTCCACTCAGCGGATACTCGTGGATCATCTTATAGAGAGGCCGCTCGTCAGGAATACCAACAACGGAATAGGTATCGTGTAATGCTACTTCCATGGGATCGAAGGGGATTGGCTCGCTTGCCCACATGGCCATGGTGATCAATTTCTTTTCTTCGTCAGCAGGGTGATCAGGTGTTGTAATTTTCTTTGTCGCTAGTGTAAATACTTTGGCAAGACTCATCCTATTCTCAGTGATCGTTCCGGTTTTATCAGTACAGATTACTGTAGAGCTGCCGAGGGTTTCCACTGTTTTTGTGTTCTTTACGATAATCCCCAGCTTCATTAGTCGCCATGCGCCCAGAGCCATGAACGTGGTGAATGCAACCGGAATTTCTTCTGGAAGAATACTCATAGCCAGTGTCAGTGCTTTGAGCAGGCTCTTTAAAACGTCATACGAACGGAAAAAATTTATACCCCAGACAATAAAGAAAATGACAGCACCAACCATGGCCATCTTCTTTACAAAATTGGTGATCTGTTTCTGCAATGGCGTCTCTTCTTCCTTGATGGATTCAAGACTCTTCCCAATTTTTCCAAGCTCTGTATCTATTCCAATAGCTTTCACCTCGAAAATAGCCAAGCCACTTGCCACGGTTGTCCCTTGAAAAACTTTTTTGTTTTTATCTTCCTTTGATTTGCTGACAGACAACGACTCTCCCGTAAGGATTGCTTCATTGACCGAGAAATCATTTGAATGGGTTATAAGGCCGTCTGCTGGAACCGAGCTTCCCTCTTCGATCATGATA
The DNA here is from genome assembly GCA_038241465.1 of Cytophagales bacterium. Classification (GTDB taxonomy): domain Bacteria; phylum Bacteroidota; class Bacteroidia; order Cytophagales; family Cyclobacteriaceae; genus ELB16-189. The sequence continues at coordinate 6,186 of JBBRFP010000027.1, forward strand.
AAGTCACCTACCACGATTTCTTCTCTTTTGATTTCTACGACTTCCCCATCTCGAATGGCTTTACAGGTTGGTTGAGTCAGGTTTTTCAATGCCGCCAATGCATTCCGGCTTCGGGACTCCTGGTATAAGGAAATACCCGTTACCAAAACAATCGCGAAAGTCATGAAGACGCCGTTGCCAATCTCGCCAATGATAAAGTATAAGAGTGCAGCCACCAGTAACAGCAGAAGCATCGGATCTTTGAAAAGATTTTTTAGTAGATCGATGAAACCGTTCACCGGTTTAATGATCTCATTTCGACCATATTGATTACGCGCTTCAATTACCTGCTGTGCGGTTAGTCCCTTTGTTGCATATTTTGATGTAGACATAATTGGCGTATCCTAAAAAATTTAATAAGAATTGAAGATGCTTGTCAATTTAGATATGGCATTGTGGTTTACAACTCCTGTTTCAGTGGGAATTTTTCGCATCGCTTCAAGCGAATCTAAATTAATCTGAATTATACTTTTAGGAACTGACTGAAATCAGTTGGTAACGTGACATTCATCACCCAGTCTTTCGATAATCTACTGGTCGTTAGGGATCGGTTAACCTATCATAATACTTGCCGCATCAATTGAGTCGGACGACTAAATGTGATGATGAAGGGCGATAGTGAGTTTGCGCTGCATTGATTGCCATGTGAACAGATTGACGATGAAACGTTTCTCAACTCGTCAACGAAAATATCTCTGAAGATCTTGTCCACCACATTGATTGTGTGTTCTGAAGCTTCAAACGATAGGTTTGTCGAATTGCTAATTCGAGGAAATTCTTGTGCCCGCCGACCAGTATAATAATGCTAACTGTTTTTGAAACTCAGACTTTAATTTTAGCAGTTTTGACTGAGACTGCAGCAGCTTTTCTTGCTGAATATTAATCTTGAATAAATCACTTTCTCCATTTTCAAGATTCAGCAGCTCCGCTTTTAACAATCGGCTATACAGATCTACAACATCTTCCTGTTGTGTGATAATGATTCTTGTGTTTACCAGTTCATTAAATACAGAATTTATTTCATTGATAATTGTCCGCTCGAGTTGATTAAGTTGAAAATTTGTACTCTCTATCTTGAGCTTCGTGATCGCGATCTTCGACCGCTCTTTTCGTAAGAAGATTGGAAAGGAAAATTCAAGCCCGGCCTTATAATCATTCAAAAAATCTATGTTTTGCGGCGCAGAAGGCTGACTGAGCACAGAGTAATTTAGGTCCAACTGTGGCTTAAGGAACTCTTTTGCCAGGGACTTCTCGATATCCAATTGGGTTAATTTAGTATTAAGCTTAATCAACTCCGGATGATTTACCTTCGCCCGCATCACAAGATCTTCCAGCAATTCATTTTTAATAACGGTCTCGTATTCAGTGTACAATGCTGGAATAATAGCCGCGTCAAGCTGCACCGGATTTCCCTGTCCATCCCATAGAAAGTTTGAAATTTCAATGCCACTATTTTGAAATACAAGCCAGGCTTCCTGACGATCTACTCGCCTGGATTGGAGGGTGACCCTCGCCTGAATCGTGTCAACACTCGCAGCCTCACCTTGTTCCACATTTATTTTGACACGGGAATAAACCTCGTCGGCAAGAACAATGGCCTGAGTTGAAAGCAGGTATTGATTATAGCCATAGTACCATTGCCAATACCCTTTCGCTGCATCTAGTAATACTTTATTGATAATCTTTAACTGATCAGCGGTCGCAATAGTGTTAAAAAGCCTTGCTTGTTTTACAGCCGTCCTTCTTTCATCTGTAAAAAGACCCCGCCCTATCGGAATGGACACACCGGCATATAGTTGCTTGCCGCCGGGTATAGCGTCTTCGCTATTTAGCAGCGCTCCCGAATTATATTGATAACCTACTTTAGGATTGACCGGAAACCATGTTGGAAAATTGACGTAGGCGTCGAGCTTACTGTAATAGGTTTTGTTTTCAAATTCTTTGTGCTCAAAGCTCGATGCCAATTTAGGATCAAAGCTTCCTCTCGCAAGACGAACTTCCTGTTGTGCCATTTCACTTAACAACCCGGCTTGTCTTACAATAGGGTGATTATTTAATATGATTTTGTATAATTCATCTAGACTTAATGTCTTCATTGTATCATTCAGTTTGCGATCGGAGTCAATGATAGATTGACCTTTCACACACTCAAAAGAAATCCACAATGTCAAAATGAGGATTACCGGCACATAAGGCTTTGCAGTAAACTTCATATATCAATTAATTTTTTGCTTTCGAAGTATCCTTCGTCGATTTTTTATCGATCGCCTTGTCTAGTGGTTCCTCGTATAAGCTTGGTGGAAATCCATTCAACTGTCTCCACATCTCGTACCAAACCGGTACATCGTCCAACATCACCCACCCTTTGATGCCTGAGCCATTTCGTAATTGCTTTGGCCACTTCTGATCCTCTTTATCAGGGACTACCAATACCCTGAACTCTCCCGGCTTAGAATTAACAAAATCGATTACTTCAACCGTTCCTCCAAACGTTCCAACGGAAACACTTGGCCATCCCGAAAATTGTAATGCTGGCCATCCATCGAACTGAATTCTTACGCTTCTTCCCCTGGCGAGCAGTGGAACATCCATCGCCCTGACATACATCTCAACAGCGATGTCGGTCGCAATGGGCATAATGGTACAGACGGCATCCCCTTCTTTAATCGTTTCCCCGAGACCGGCCTTCATCGCTTTCACCATTGTGCCCTCTTGTGGCGCGAGAATCTGGTACTGATTAGTTCTGATCCGGGTATTCGAAAAGTCATTTCTATACTTAGCGAGGTCACCCTGACCATCAAATATTTCCGCCAATGTATTGCTGAGATCTGATTCTGCTTTACTGATTTTATCAAGGTACTCTGCTTCAACCCGGTCGAGTTCGATCTGAGCATTGGTATAATCTGCTTGCGAACTTTGAAACTTGTATTCGATGTCCTGGAATTTTGTTAACGGAATATTGCCCGCCTCAAAAAGCTTTTTGTTTCGTTGGAATTGGTTCTCCGCATTCCTCAGACGAAATTTTTCGGCGTCAAGCTTTGCCTTTGTTTGGTCGATTTTATTCTGCATGCCCTCTCTGAGAGCATTGACCTGGCGTTTTAATGCCTTTGACTTTTGATCTTTTGATGAAAGGCTACTTTGTTTAGCATCAATCTGTTCCTGCATGCGCACCAGTAACTCTGGGTCAAGGTATTTTTCTTTTACTTCGCTGATGGTAACAATAGTATCTCCCTTATTAACGTGCTGTCCTTCACGCAAGTGCCATTTTCTGATCTGACCGGCAATCACAGCTTCAACCGTTTGAGGTCTGTTCATGGGATTCAAGGCCGTGACTTTTCCATTCCCACGAATGTTCTGCTGCCAGGGGAGAAAGAGAAATATTAAAAAAACCAATCCAAATGCCAGAAGCCACTTTGCCAAAATTTTTCCTGCCTGTGGAGTCCGCAATGCCCGTAAGGAGTAAAGCTGATCTTGCGAAATGATTTTGTCGATATGAACGGACGAAAGTTTAAGCATTCTGATGTTATTACTAATCGATATAGTTATTAATGATTCCCTGCTTTGCCAAAGCTTCAAAAGAACCTTCAGCTTCAATCACGCCGTCTTTCATCACCACAACCCGATCACAAGACATCATCATAATCGGGTCGTTGGACACAGCCAGCAATGTCCATGTATTTATGGGGGAGATTACTTCTTTAATAAGCTCAAGCTTTGTACTCTTCCTCAAACCACTGAAGAAATCGTTCAGGATCAGGACTTCGGGTCTTTTTGCAAAACAGCGGGCCAGAATTAATTTCTGAATCGTGGAGGAAGACAATCCTTTCCCTCCGCTCAGCAAAGGAGTGTTGAGCCCACCTGGAAGTTGATTAATTTCATCGCTAAGTCCGACCCGTTGCAGGGCATCCAGTGCATCTTCCACACTTTCCATCGGTCTGCCGAGTGTCAGATTTTCGTAAAGCGTACCATCAAAAATATCTTCTGGTGAAATATTCTTAGCAAGCTTATCACGCAAATGGGAAAGGTCAAGATCACGGATGGAGTAATTGTTAATGGTGACGCTACCTTCAAATGCCGGATGAAATCCCGAAATGATATTGGTCAACGTGGTCTTCCCTGCACTACCGCCGCCCGTGATACAGATATGCTCTCCGGGCTTTATGTCCAGGTTAATACCTTTTAATACGTAGTCCTTTGTTCCTGGATATTTATATCGAAGGTTCTTTATTTGAATTGCGTATCCGCCCTGGCTTGTTCTTTTGGGAAAATCAATTCCACCCACTTTCTCCAGCGGTAAGTCCGTTACCTGTGCGACCTTGTCGACTGCCGTCAGCAGATCGTAAACTACATCCATGTACATGATAATCTTCTCAACCGCATTTAGGATTAATATGATGATCACTTCAGAAGCAACAAACTGACCGAGCGTAATTTCACGGTCAATAACCAGAATCGTACCCATAATTAACAATCCACCAGTAACGGCAGCTTTGAAAAAAATTATATAAGTGAATTGGTAGATAAGCGTTTGAAAGTGAATCTTCCGGTATTTGAGATAGTTATTTACGTTATAGTCGGTCTTCTTAATAGGCAAATCAGTCGTGCCAGCCAGTTTGAACGAGTTCAACGCACGAGCCAACTCCTCAAGCCACTGAGCGACTTTATATTTATATTTCGATTCCTGAATTGAGGAGTTGAGGCCTCTCGGGCCTGTGATAGCAAAGATCACAACGAGTGTTGTTACGAGTATCAAGCTGAAAAAAACAAAGAACGGATGGTAAAGGGAAAGCAAGAGCAGGCCAAATAGGATTTGGATTGTGCCTGATGATAAGTCGATGAGCAGTTTTGGAAGTCCTTTTTGGATGGTCATCACGTCGAAAAAGCGATTGACCAGCTCCGGAGCATAGTTATTGAGAATCGATTCGGCTCCTATCCTTGGAATTCGGAAAGTAAATTCAAGCGCCGCTTTGGTAAAAATTCTTTGCTGTAAATATTCCACTAAGCTGATCTGCATCACTTGAAGGCCTCCCGCTGCAAGGATTCCAACAATCACTGCGCCGATCAAAACATAGACAGAACTGAAGAATACGCCTCCAGAAATAAGTTCAACGGTAGACTGAATTCCCAGGGGAAGGATCAAGCTTGTGATACCAACAATCAGAGCATAAAATAAGATATAGAGTATGTCCTTGCGTTCAGTGGAAAGGAGTCTCAAAAGTCTTCTCACTGGACTCATATTTTCACCTGTTGCCGTCTGATCGAAACCGTATTCACTAACCAAACTTTGATAGGCAACGATTACAAAGAACACTACACGATTATCCTCATTCGTCAACCATCCACCTGTTGATCCTGAATCACTGGTAGATTGCCCGTTTTCCGAAAGTGATACGGCTACCTTGCCGGATTTTCCAACGGTCATCAGCACTGGAACGACCGTATCTCCAACTTTTCTAAACAGCAGCACCGGACTATTCTCCTTTTTCAAAAAAACATCAAGGTCGTTTTTCTCTAAGGCATACTCAAGAAAGAGCATACGAATCTTTGATCCGGCCTCCAGTAAGTCGCGTTTGAATTCCTGGAACTCACCTGCATCGTATGTTCG
>JBBRFP010000028.1:0-11683 GCA_038241465.1 Cytophagales bacterium
CCTACAATTGAACAAAAGAAGCACAGGCTGTTCATAATTCTTGCTGGAATTTTTCTCACCAACGCGCTTATCGCTGAAATGATCGGCGTAAAGATTTTCTCTGCCGAAAGCACGGTAGGTCTTGCTCCTGCCAATCTTGGCATTCTTGGATTCACGATGGATTTCAATCTTACTGCCGGAGTAGTCATCTGGCCAGTCGTGTTCATAACATCCGATTTAATAAATGAATATTTTGGACAGCCTGGTGTAAAACGCATCAGTTACCTCACGGCGGGGCTGATCGCGTATTCATTTATTGTAATATTTGTTACGATGAAACTCCCGCCGGCCGCCTGGTGGCTTGACGCAAATAATCAGGATGGTGCCGGCAACTATTTCAACATGGACTTTGCCTTTAATAAGATCTTCGGACAGGGACAGCGAATCATCATTGGGTCACTTTCAGCTTTTCTCATCGGGCAATTGGCTGATGTTTGGATTTTTCACAAATTGAGGAATATCACCGGCTCAAAAATGCTTTGGTTAAGAGCAACGGGATCTACACTGGTCTCTCAACTGATCGACAGTTTTGTCGTTTTGTTCATTGCTTTCTACGGCACGTTTTCTATCAAACAGATTATCGCTATTGGCATCACAAATTACATTTATAAATTTTTCGTCGCGATACTTCTAACACCCCTCATCTATTTCGGACACAATGTGATTGATAAATACCTGGGTAAAGAGGAAGCTCATAAGTTATCGGAAGAGGCTTCGAGTGAGAGTAAGAAGTTCCTATAGAAAGGAACGCTTTATAAAATAAATGTCTCTTAATCTTATGCTTAAACTTAGAACCTCAATCGTCGAAGATTATCCAACACAATCGCTGTCGCCGTCGATGCATTCAACGACTCCGCATTTCCAAATCTCGGAATCGTAATTCTATGTGTCACGAATCTTTCAACGCCAGCAGAGATTCCGTTCGACTCGTTACCGATTACAATTAACCCTCCTGCCGGAAACTTTGCAGTGTGAACATTTTCGCCCGCCAGGAACGCGCCATAAATTGGTAGGGATACCGTTGAGAGAAATTCTTCAAGATTCATATAGAATAAATTCGCTCTCAGGAACGATCCCATGGTCGCGCTGATGACTTTTGGATTATAAAAATCTGTTGTCTCCATGGAAGCGATAATATTTGAAATGCCATACCACTCCGCGGTGCGAATGATTGTTCCAAGATTTCCGGGGTCACGTATGTCATCCAATACCAGACTGAAAGTATCTCTTGGGAGCTGAATCTTACCAGGAGGCCTCATCTTTACAACAGCCAGCGCGGAATTATTTGACTCAATCACGCTGACGGAGGTTAATTCTTCGCCGGATACTTCAATGATCTCTGTGACTTTGCCTAATATTGCTGCGTCCAGCGAAGTTAGATACTCTTTTGTACCCAAGAGAGTCGATATCTTGAAGTCGGATACCAGTGTTTCGTTTACCGTTTTTGCTCCCTGGATGATAAAGGATTGCTCCGCTTGGCGGTATTTCTTTACTTGCAAGGATTTTATTAATCGGATTTTTGATTTGGAAAGCATACAGAAGCTAAAACTGAAAGTTACCAAAATTTCGTTTGGGCTCTTTGTGGGTCTGGTACTTACCGGATGCGTCGGAACAAGCCATCTCGAAAAAAACCAAAAGCTGCTGGATAAGCAATCGATCAAGGTTCCGAAAGGGTTTGATAAAGAAGGACTTAATAACGACATCTACGTTCAAAAGTCCAACCGTCGTCTTTTTGGACTCCCCATAAACACCCTCACCGGGATGTATTACCTGGGACTGCGGAGATTTAAGAGGGAGCACTCATGGTTCATCCATAGTAGGAATGATTTCATAAGGAAAAAGACAAAAAAGGAAGCGAAATTCGACCGAAAAATTGCTGCGACAGATAATCCCCAGCGAAAGGTCAATCTTCAATTCCGGAAGCAACAAAAATCAGACGCACTCAATCTTAAAATTGAAAATGGAAATCTTCCCATGCAATGGGGAGAAAAAATCTCTGTTTATGATTCGGCAAATGTTCAGATGACAGTCGACAAGATTGATAGCTATTTATTCAATCATGGCTACTTTTTAGGGAGGACAACAGCAGAAACAAAAGAGAGCAAGCGGAGAGTCAGGGTTAAATATCTTGTGAATCCCGGAGCACCTTTTCTCTACGACACCATTTTCTACAAAGTTCCTGATACAGTTGTTCTGCATCTGATCCGTCGATATGAGGAATCCAGCAAGATAAAGATTGGCGACCGATATGATCAGCAGAAAATAAGCGAGGAACGTGATCGTATTGATCTTGTATTGAAAGAACATGGATACTATGACTTCAGCAAGCAGTATATTGACTTTAAAGTTGATACTGCTTATGAACATCACCACTCCATTGCCTTGCAGTTGACTATCTCCGATCCCGCCAATCGTTCAGAGCATAAAGTTTTTACGATCGATTCTGTAAATTTTACAACCGACGCGAGTGTAAAGCCCAAGGGAGGACTTAAAAGAAAATCGGTGATGTATAAAGATATTCGCTATCACTATTTAATAGATCAATACAGCAAGAAAATATTGACGAATCGTGTTTTCCTTCATCGCGACAGCTTATACAGCCGCACGAATACATTCCAGACGCAGCGTCAGCTCGCCAATCTTGATATCTTCAAATTTGTAAACATCAATTACGATACGTCCGGCGGAAAATTTATTGCAAATCTCTTTACAAGCCCCTTGGATCGTTACTCCTGGACAAATGAAGCCGGCGTCACCGTAACACAAGGATTCCCGGGTCCCTATTATAGTCTGAGCTTTAAGAAAAGAAATATTTTTCATGGACTTGAAATTTTTGAATTGAACGGCCGCTTCGGCTTTGAAGGCGTTGCCTCCGCAACTGACTTAGGCAACGTTTATAAAAGCACAGAAGCCAACATCAATACATCCGTTACGTTTCCTCAATTCTTATTTCCACTGGGAAAAGCAGCTGAGGGTTTTGGAAAATTCAACCCTAAGACAAGACTTCTTGCAGGATATACTTATACCGACAGACCAGAGTACCAGCGATCGAATGTGACCCTTTCCGGAACTTACACCTGGGATAGTAAGAAACGCACTCGTCAGTACTCCTTTACACTGATCAATCTGCAGGTCATTCAATCCACTACTACTAACGAATTCGATTCAACGCTACGGGTACTTCAAAGCCAGGGAAATAATCTTATTAATTCGTTCAAACCTTCCCTGGTGAGCAGCATGATTTTCGCAATGACATGGAATCCAGGGAACTATGGCAACAATGAGAGAAGTTCCTACTTTATGCAGATAAAAGCAGAGAGCGGCGGTACGCTATTCAATTTGTTTGAGCCTACTATCGCGACCGAAAGGGGATTACAAACCTATAAGTACCTGCGGTTGGGGATAGATTATCGGAAAAAGAAAATCATCGACGCCAACAATTCTATTGCGTGGCGTGTCAATGCCGGAGTAGCCTATTCTTATGGTGCAAACACTGCCCTTCCTTACGAAAAATATTTCTTTGTAGGAGGTAGTAACAGCGTGCGTGCATGGCGTCCCCGTCGACTTGGTATTGGATCATTACCCCCGCTGCTCAGCACAAACCCCGGAGGAAATGGACTCTTTGATTACCGGTATGAAAAGCCTGGCGAAATCTTACTGGAGGGAAGTGTCGAACTTCGTAAAAAACTTTTTGGCTTTGTGAATGGAGCTGTATTCATTGATGCCGGCAACGTCTGGTCATTCCAACAAACAACAACCGCATCTCCGGGCGAGACAACCGCATCCTGGGCGACACAGGGAAATACGAAATTCTATTTTGATGACTTCTATAATGAGATAGCCGTTGGAACTGGATTTGGCCTACGGTTCGATTTCAGTTTTCTTGTTCTTCGGATTGATGTTGGTATCAAAGCCTGGGATCCATCGAGAGAAAAGGGGGATCGCTTCGTTCTGGATCGATTTAGCTTCTCTGCACCCTACGCAACGCGAAATACAGATGGAACCTATTCGAATTATAAGGAGCCGGTTATCTGGAATGTCGGAATAGGCTATCCGTTTTAATGGTGTTGCAGGTCGCGAGGTCCTGGTTGCATGGGCTCACGCAAGCTGGCTATTGCAAGTCATTTATTGCTAAAACTATTTTTGGTAAGCATTCACTTGACAAAAAATACAGTGCGTGCCAATGATTGCACCAAACATGCGCCAGCCTACTGGCAACCTGCAACTATTTAATATCCCAACAACTCCCCCAACGCCACACCCACCTTCGCCGCCGACGGCAGCATCATCTTCTCCAGATCAACATTCAACGGAACTGCAGGCAGATCGACAGCACCTAGCGTGAAAACCGGCGCATCGAGATGGCTAAAACATTCTTTTGATATCCTTCCGGCAATCGATTCAGCAAACGAATTCAATAACGGCTCCTCAGTTACAATGAGCGCGCGGCCATGAACTTTAACTGAATCAACGATCATCGTCCAATCAATAGGATTAAGCGTCCTCAAATCAATGATCTCTACTTGTCCCGTAAAACTTTTAGCTGCCTCTTTACTCCAATAGACTCCCATTCCATACGTGATGACAACAGCAGATTCCCCAGAAGTTATTTTACCCTCGGAGGCGATGAGAACTTTATTCGCCTTACCTAACGGAATAATATAGTCTTCATCCGGCTCAATCGTCTTGGCATCGGCTGTTCCCGCTACTTTACTCCAGTATAAGCCTTTGTGTTCAAGCAGTACCACAGGATTCGGATCATAAAATGAAGCTTTCAGTAATCCTTTCATGTCTGCAGCAGATGACGGGTAAACAACTTTTATCCCCCTGATCGTGAGAAGGGTAGATTCAATACTTCCTGAATGATATGGACCACCTCCGCCATAAGCACCAACGGGAACCCGGATGAGCGACTGAATCGGAAATTTTCCTTTGCTTAAATAACAACTCTTTGAAAGTTCCTCCACTAATTGATTAATTCCCGGCCAGATATAATCAGCAAATTGAATTTCGACTATTGGTTTGCAACCCGTGGCAGACATGCCTGCCGTGGACCCAACAATATATGCCTCTTGTATTGGTGTGTTAAATACCCGCTCGTCACCATATTTCTGCGCGAGGGTTGCGGCTTCCCGGAATACCCCACCCAATCTTCGTCCAACATCCTGACCATAAAACAAAGCCTCGGGGTGCTTCTTTAATATTTCCTCCACTGCATGCAATGCTGCATCCACCATTAATGCCTTCTCTCCTTTCTTCGGCGAACGCTCTCCTGCTTCCTCGATAACAGGTGTTGGTGCAAATTCATGCGAAGCAAAATCATCAACGTAGGGATCCGGTGATTCAATAGCACGTTGATAATCCGTGTTTACCCGGGCCGCCGCGCGATCTCTGATCTCAGTCAACTGTTCATCACTGCAGCCTTCCGCGATCAATTGCTTTTCCAGTATAATAATCGGGTCACTTTTCTGATGCTCCTCAAGGTCTTCACGGTACCACTCCTTTCGCACACCCGATGTATGATGACCCAGCAGAGGACATTTTGCGTGAATAAGGATTGGTGATCGTTTTTCACGGACAAAAGAAATTGCTTTCAGAATTCCCAGATAACTATCAGTAAAATCCGCGCCATCAACCCGCATACGTTCAAGACCTTTGAAGCCAGCTGCATATTCATACGCATCATTTGTTCGCATCTCACTTCCCGTTGCAGATATCCCCCAACCATTATCCTGAATAAGGTAAATTATTGGCAACTTTTTAAGCACCGCCATTTGAAATGCCTCCGCTACCTCTCCTTCCGTAACAGAGCCATCTCCCAACGAACATAAAACCACAGGCTTATTTTTACCTTTCAATAATTTTTGTGATTCGAGATAAGCAATACCATGCGCCATTCCCGTTGCCGGAATTGCCTGCATACCTGTAGCAGAGCTTTGATGCGGAATGATGGGGAATCCATCACGCTTTAGCGACGGATGTCCATAGTAAGAACGTCCGCCAGAGAACGGGTCATCGCGTTTCGCCATGAGCTGAAGCATGAGTTCATACGGCTCGAGGCCGATTCCCAGCAACATTGACTCATCACGATAATAAAGCGAGGCATAGTCATACGACTTCAATTGAAGGCCCATCGCCAATTGGATAGCCTCATGTCCACGGGAAGTACTGTGAACATATTTACTACAGACCTCACGATTCTCTTCGTACGTCTCACCCATGCGCTTTGCCGTCTGCATAAGCTCGTACGCTTTGAGAAGAGTCGTTAGATCAACTTTACTTTTATCTTTGGAAACAACGGGAACAGATGGCATTTATTTATTTGAAAATGAATTCAAATATAGATATTTCCCTTTATTAGAATGAAAGAGCTAAAGAATGAAAAAATTAAAGAATGGTTGTCCCTACGCTATTTATTGATCCCTCTTTTTTTCCTGTAAGTCAAAGCAGAATCTTACAATGCTCACTGCGAATGAATAGGATTTATTAACGACTACGTTTTCTGACATAGATCGTGCCTTCCGTGAGGCTTAAAATACGGAGCCTCCTAAGCATTCACAATCATGTTTTCCAAATCAAATTCAGTCGAGCCAAACTATTTAATGCTATAATTCCTTCATTCTCTCATTGTGAGAATTACCAGGACGAACTCGCTCCTCCACCCCCCGAGCTACCACCACCCCAACTTCCACTATCGGAAGAGGATGAAGAACTGCTGGAGGAACTACTGTCGGAAGATGAACTTTCGACCAGTTGAGCTATCGAGTATGTCGCAACAACCACGTTTCCGCAATACTTGCAAGTGTGTGTTTGTTCGCCTTCGCCCGACGAGGAGTACGAGGCAGATGTGATCGTTCGGCTGCCCGACGGATAATATGCAAGCGTTTTACATTTTGGACAAGCCTGATATTTTGAGTGCCGATTCGGGTAGACCCATGATTGAGTATTCTGGCATGAATTGCATTTCCACACATCATAGTCCACAGATTTTAGCGTCTCCTCCATTTGCTGAGACGTCGAAAGAAATTGATCCTCCGTCTGTTCGCTGAGCTTCTCCATGGAACCCTGACATTTTTCGCAGGTTCTTGAATGATTTCTGTACAGTTTCTTTCGGGCAAGATGGTAGAAAAAATAGAAGAAGAATGGAATCGGGAATAACAACGCCATAAAAAACCAGTATACCTGTCCTTTGCGAATGAATTCCACGACTTCATAATACTTTTCTTTTTTTTGGAGCCTATCGATCACATTTTTTATCCTCGCCAGCCGATGGAACAATGTAAACATGTAATACAGGTACAAGGAAAAAAAACACAAACCGAGATTCTGCGATCCGATATGAAATAACAAAACAATAATTGCGGGGATGATAGCAAATTCCAACACCCATTGCCATCGCTTCAACCGCATCTCAAGATAAAGTGTTGTTTTCGGGCGCTTGGAGTTAGCAAAATGTCCACTTACGTTCTTGACAATAAAGGCGATTAGGATAATTGGAAAAACGAAGACAAGCAATGTTATTAAAAGGCTTGACCACTCACTGACGGTTGTGGTACTTTGTAATTCTTCAGCATTCTCAGGATTTATTAGAATATTTCGAACTTGCTCAATCCCAGCCAACATACCTGCGTTATAATTATTCTTCTTAAATTCAGGAACCATAAATTCTCCTTGAATTCGTTTGCATGTGGCATCGGGCAATACTCCCTCGAGTCCGTATCCTGTATGAAACCTCACGGTACGTTGATCCATGACCAGCAATATCAACAAGCCATTATCCTTTCCATTACTTCCAATCCCCCACTTTACAAATAGTTTTTGAGCAAAGTCGAAGATATCTTCCGAACCGATCGAGTTCACAACAACAACCGCCGTTTGGGTAGTCGTTGTCTTTTCAAGATCATTCAGAATAGAATCGATTTGTGAAATAGTACTTTGATCAAGCACGCCATCCGGGTTTGAGACATAGCTATTATTGACTAGCTTTTGATTGGGTATCGATTCAATGGTAGATTGGCAATATATTTCAGCGGAAAAAGATAATAAGGTTAGCGTAAGACCTGCAATACGGATAAAAATCCAGGGAAGGAACGATTGCTTTGTATCCATTGTTAAACTATAGGTTACTTGTATGCCCGGCTTGAAATATCTAAAATGAAAGATTTGCGCTAAATTTGATAGTAAGCGCATTCAATGTTCCTCAATATTTTGCTAATTTATTTAAACAGTGGAAATAAATAACACATTCTTTAAACTGGCCCTCAACAAAGCAGCAAGACTGGTTGGTAAACCCGGCCGGATGCTTAACCTGATTGTGCAATTGGGGCATCGTCTTTACACGATGGATCGCAAGCAGCTTTCCGTTTCAGGAATTAAAGATAGGCTGGAAACGCTGGGAAGATTAGTTAATTCCTACGCAAAAGGCCATTATCGAGAGATTCCGGTCAAGACGTTATTAAAATTATTAGCGGCGTTGATCTATTTTTTAAATCCTATTGATCTGATACCGGATGCCATTATCGGTGTGGGGCTTGTGGATGATCTTGCTGTGCTTACATGGGTGTTTGGTTCAGCGAAAGATGAATTGAATAAATTCATTGAATGGGAGAAAAGTAAATTGAAAATTATCCATCTTTAGTTTAACTAAAATGCGATCAGACAGATTCTTCTTTGTCCGATCATGCTGGCTCCTTTTATCGCGAAGGGTCAGACCCTACCCTATTCAACTCTTCCGCCTTATCCTGATGAATTTAATACAGGAATCGTTGACGGCTTAGGGTTCTGTTTTTACTGGCGACAGAAGAATTACGCGAGCAAGATCTGAAGTATAAACCCAGTGCAATTTGAAAATGGGTTTGCGTTAGATACTAAGCAATTCTTTGTTTGCGAAAATATTAATAGAAGCTCCCGATTCTTAGCCCGATTATTATTGGGCCTTCAAATCTTCAAATTGTTTCTTCGTCTTAAAACCCACTGGCTGTTGATTCTTGATGGTCGGTTCAAGCAGCTCTTTTATTAATTTAAAAATAGAAGAGATATCCTGATTGTTATCGAGTTGCGATTGCTCCAGCTTTTCAATTTTTTTCACGAGGTCGTCATGTCGCAATATCATTTGACGCATTTTTACAAAGAGTCTCATGATTTGAATATTTACAGCGATTGCCCGGGGACTGTTGAGGACACTTGATAACATCGCCAACCCCTGTTCGGTAAATGCATACGGAAGATATTTGGGATATTTTCCCCTTCCATCTAAGGTCACAAATTGTGACCTTAGAGAATTCCACTCTTTATTATTGAGTTGAAACATAAAATCTTTCGGGAAGCGATCCAAATTTCTCTTCACCGCCTGGTTCAGGATTTTTGGTTCCACGTCATACAAAAAGGCCAGGTCAAAGCTCAGCATGACTTTTTGGTTCCGAATCAAATAAATCTGAGACGATAGACTTTGCTCTACTAGTGCAATGGTTGATTTCTTTCTTGTTGCCATAAGGACCCTTTAAAAATTGATAATAGATAAAATAAAACCTCAACGTCGTTGCAGTTCTCCCCTTCGCACTTCAGCCTTAGCATGTGTGGCTCAAGAAACTCTACCACGCATTCTTGGTAAAATCCCGCCTCATGAGGGTTGGAACGTCAACCAAGGGTGAAGATAGTGTGGTATTCCCCAGTCCGAAATCATGTTTTCCTGACAAAATAATGGGTTGATGAGATTAAATGCTAACATTTTTAGTATTTAATACTATTATTAGTAAATTAGCGCTGTGGATAGAAACATCATACATTTTGACCTGGACGCCTTCTTTGTGGCGGTAGAAATTAAGAAGGAACCTAAGCTTCGGGGGCTGCCTCTGATTGTTGGTGGGCAAAGCCGCCGCGGTGTGGTCGCTGCCTGCAGCTACGAAGCCCGCAGCTTTGGCGTTCATTCTGCCATGCCGATGTACCTCGCGCTACAGCTTTGTCCGGATGCAAAGGTGATCTCTGGTGATATGGAGGCTTACAGTCTGAACTCCCACCTCGTCACAGAAATCATTGCCGACAAAGCGCCATTGTTTGAAAAGGCGTCCGTTGATGAATTTTATATTGATGCTAGCGGCATGGATAAATTCTTTGGCGCATTCAAGTGGGCGACGGAGCTGCAGAAAGCAATTAATAAAGAAAGCGGACTACCGATATCATTGGCTATGTCGATAAATAAGCTGGTGTCTAAAGTTGCAACAGCTGAATTCAAGCCGCGGGCACAACGGCAAATTCTTCCCGGTGCCGAGAAAGATTTTCTCGGACCGCTTTCGGTTGAAAAGTTACCAATGGTCGGAAAGCAAACTTCTTCCTTTCTTTATGATATGGGAGTTCGGACGGTATCCACGTTGCGTGAAATGCCTGTAAAATTTCTTGTGAGCGCATTCGGTAAAAATGGTCTATCGTTATTGAATAAAGCAAACGGTGTTGATGAATCACCGGTTATTCCTCACAATGAGCAAAAGTCAATTTCCACAGAGAGCACTTTTGAGCAGGATACGATCGACGTAAAGCGATTGAAGTCTATATTGGTTGCGATGGTAGAAAAAGTAGCGTTTCAATTACGAGATCAAAAAAAACTGACTTCCTGCATCACCGTTAAAATTCGCTATTCAAATTTTGATACCGAAACCAAGCAGATTCATATACCCTATACATCATCCGATCACATTTTATTGAAAGTAGTCCAAGAGTTATTTGATAAACTGTATAATCGTCGCATGTTGATCCGACTCGTAGGTGTGCGACTCAGTCAACTGGTACAGGGAAATCATCAGATTAGTTTATTCGATGATACCGAGGAAGATATCAATCTATATGAAGCGATGGATTATATAAAACACAAGCATGGTGTGGAAAAGCTTATCCGCGCTACTACTCTTGGTGTAAGTCGAAGAGTCAGAATGGAGATGAATATGTTTAATGGAAAAATTGCAAAACTATGAGAAGCCTCACTTCCGACCACTCTCCTCAAGTAAGAATTAAAACAAAAACAATAAGCGAATATGTCGCTGCTGTAAAACATCATGTAAAAACCTATCGTTGGGTGCACGAGATGGAAGTGCTTCACAAAGACCTCGACTTCAAAAAGAAAAATAGAAACAGATAAAATAAATTGTAAGAGCGAAAATATCCGATCATGAAAAAGCAAAAAGCACCATCAGACGAACTATTCTTTATCATCTCACCACCAAAAAACATAAGTGAGTATGTAGCCGCATTAAAAAGCCATGTAAAACTTGCTATTGGCCATACGTTTGAGGATGAAGCATCCAAAGCACATATCTCATTGTTAAGATACCGTGATGAGCATCCTGAGCGAGTATTGTATCAGGTTGATAATAAAATATCGAGTATCAATCCGTTTCACATTTATATCAAGAATTTAAATTTCTACACTGAAGGTTCATTTCGGACGATCTATCTGGAAATTGTCTACAAGAATCCCATTTGTGAAATTTTTAATAACATCACCGGACAGGAGACAGACTTCCTTCCGCACATTACGATTGCGAAGAATCTCGATATCAATGACTTCGTTATCGCCTGGAATAGCCTAAAGAATCTTTCTTACAGTGAATACTTTAAATGCGACCACATTACTGTTTTGAGGAAAACACCACAT
>JBBRFP010000029.1:0-11645 GCA_038241465.1 Cytophagales bacterium
AAGCTGAACGACGCGATGAAAGCAAGTGAAGAAGCGAGGAAGAAGAAGGGCTGATTTGGTAATTCGTTGATTCGTTGATTTTGGAGCTTCCGTGACTTGATCCTCAACGAATCGCTGAATCAACGAATTAATTCATGACCGAATCAGCAAATCAATAATTATATTTGTCCCCGGTCAAAATTGACCCCGATTTTTTAGACTCTGACTTATAACTACTTACCCCGCTAATGGGCAAAATAATTGCGATAGCTAATCAAAAAGGAGGCGTGGGAAAGACCACGACAGCCATTAACCTGGCGGCCAGTCTTGCTGTGCTCGAAAAGAAAACATTGCTTCTTGATGCCGATCCACAGGCAAATTCAAGCTCAGGGCTTGGGATTGACCCCAAAGGGGTAAAACTCAGCATTTATGAATGCATGGTTAATGGCGCGAATATTCATGATGCCATTGTCCAGAATGAATTAAAATACCTTAGTGTCCTTCCCTCCCACATCGATCTTGTTGGTGCGGAAGTGGAAATGGTAAACATTGAGCAGCGCGAAGAACGGATGCGCGAAGCATTGAAGAAGATCAAGGATGAATATGATTTTATCATCATTGATTGCTCTCCATCGCTTGGCTTAATTACAATTAATTCTTTAACAGCCGCCGATTCAATCATTATTCCGGTTCAGTGCGAATACTTCGCACTTGAAGGACTTGGTAAGCTTTTAAATACTATTAAGATTATTCAGACACGACTGAATCCTCAACTGGAAATTGAAGGTATTCTTCTTACACTTTACGATTCAAGAACTTCGTTGGGCAACCAGGTAGTGGAAGAAGTAAGAACTCATTTCAAGAACATATCTTTCAAGACCATAATACCAAGAAATGTTAAATTAAGCGAGGCACCGAGCTTCGGTTTACCCGTGATCGTACACGATGCTGAAAGCAAAGGTTCGATTGCCTATTTAAATCTTGCGCATGAGGTTCTGGACAAAAACGGCATGAGCAAATGACGAAGAAAGCACTTGGCAGGGGCCTGAGCGCCCTACTTAGCGATACCCCTGAAACTGGCAAACTGGAAGAAGCACCGGAAGCAGCGGGCAGTATGAATGAGATTGCGATCGGTGAGATCGAAGTCAACCCATTTCAGCCGCGTAAGTACTTTGATCAGGAAGCACTGAAAGAACTTTCTGACTCCATTAAGCTTCACGGCATTATTCAGCCTATCACCGTTCGCAAGCTTGCACGCAATCAGTATCAGCTTATTTCCGGTGAGCGACGCTTTCAGGCTTCAAGACTGGCAGGTATAAAAACAATTCCGGCTTATGTAAGAACGGCCGATAATCAGCAGATGCTCGAGATGTCGCTGATTGAAAATATTCAGCGTGAAAATCTCAATCCAATAGAAATTGCATTAAGCTATCAGCGACTTCTTACAGAATGTAATATTAAACAGGAAGCGCTTGGAGAACGTGTTAATAAGAATCGAACGACGGTCACCAACTATCTCCGACTCCTTAAGCTTCCACCGGATATCCAGATTGCGTTACGCGATAACAAGCTCACAATGGGGCATGCGCGTGCCATCATAAATGTTGAAAATGCGGATGTCCAGCTGCAGATATTTAAGAAGACTTTAAAAGAAGATCTTTCTGTCCGTCAGGTCGAAGAATTAGCCCGTTCATTAAGCAAGGGCAATAAAGACAAAGAGCCTACGTCTGTTGCACCCGCCTCTTCCCGTGAGATTGTGCAGCTCCAGGGCAAGCTATCAACGCACTTTGGCACGAAAGTTAGTGTTAAGAGTGATGGCCGTAAAGGAGAGATCAAAATTCCATTCCTTTCAGTTGAAGATCTCAACAGGATCCTTGATATTTTCAAGATTTAATAAAATGCTTCGGGTTATCGCGATACTGTTCTTCGTTGCAATATCAGCTTGTTCTTTCGGACAAGAGATTACAACAATGAATGATACAGTCAAGTCGCCGATCGATACTGTAAAAGCTCCCACTGATTCTCTTGTTACATTGAAAAATGGAAAAGTAGTAAGCGTTAAGGAATATGCTGCCCGCTACAATCCAAGAAAAGCACTCTTGTATGCAGCGATTCTCCCGGGTATGGGTCAGATTTATAATAAGAAATACTGGAAGGTTCCGCTGGTTTGGGGCGGGATGACTGCACTCGTTATTCAAACCGGTATTTTTGATCAGGGCTACACCAAATACAGGAATCAGTTATTTAGTTACCTCGCTGATCCTGTGAATTACAAGCCAGACTTTAATGAGACCCAGCTAAGAACGTTAATCGATGGTTACCGGAGGCAACGGGATTTCTTTATCATCCTTACCGGTATCGTTTATTTGCTTCAGATGGTGGATGCTCATGTTGATGCCCATCTTAAAGAGTTTGATCTCAATCCTCAACTGAAATTGAGTGTTCGTCCTGATACGCAGCAAAATAACATGATTGGACGATCGAACGGATTTGCCATAACATTAACATTTTAATCCTTTATGCGCATACTTCTGGTAGGCTATGGAAAAATGGGAAAGACCATTGAAACTGCTGCGCTCGAAAGAAATCACACCATCGTTGGTAAAATTGATCCCGGTACAGGATTGTCCTTTGACTTCAGTAATAAAGCTGATGTCGCAATAGAATTCACCATGCCGGAATCAGCGATAAGCAATATCAAGCTTTGTATTGATCACGGTATTCCGGTGGTATGCGGTACCACCGGTTGGCTGAACGATAAAAAAGAGGTCGACGATTATTGTAAATTAAAGAACGGTACATTTTTCTATGCATCCAACTACAGTATGGGTGTAAACCTGTTTTTCAAGCTCAATGAACAATTGGCGAGAATGATGGAACAAAGAACCGAGTATGACGTCAGAATTGATGAAAGTCATCATACACAGAAAAAGGATTCACCCAGCGGCACAGCCATTACTTTGGCTGAGGGTATTCTTAAAAACCTTTCGAGGAAAAACCAATGGGTAAAGGCGGATAGCAAATTACCAGGCGACTTAGCGATTGGATCGGTGAGAAAAGATCCTGACGCCGGCACGCACGCCATCACGTACCACTCATCCGTTGATGATATTGAGATCAAACATACAGCGCATTCCCGTGAAGGTTTTGCCAAAGGTGCTGTTCTGGTTGCCGAATGGGCAAAGAATCAAAAGGGCGTCCTTAGCATGGATGACTTCCTGAAATTCTGAGTTCGGATTATTTTAACTTTCTTTGTGCGTTTTTTAAGAGCAAATCAATATGAATTGGAAATTTTGGGAAAAGAAGAAAGAGGCTGAAAAGAAGAAAACCGTAGTTCGCGAATGGGTAGACGCCATTACGTTTGCGGTCATCGCCGCTACACTGATCCGCTGGCTGATCATGGAAGCCTACACGATCCCCACTCCTTCCATGGAGAACTCGCTTCTTGTTGGAGATTTCCTTTTTGTAAGTAAGTTTCATTATGGAACACGCACGCCCAAAACAATCTTACAGATTCCATTAACACATCAAAAGATCTGGTTTACAGAAATTCCATCGTATGTAGAATGGATTCAATTACCCCAATATCGCTTGCCCGGACTTACGCATGTAAAAAACGGAGATGTTGTGGTGTTTAATATTCCTGGAATGCGTGAAAACAATTGGGATAATCAATTTGATGAAAGCACATGGGTTAAATACCCAGTTGACCTCAAGACAAATTATATTAAACGATGCATAGGAATTCCAGGGGATGTGATTGTGAGTAAAAAGAATCAGATTTTTGTCAACGGACAGGTGACGGAGCTCCCTGCAGAATCACAATTTCCTTATCACGTGCGATCAAAAAATATTATTAGCGATAGGAACCTTGCCAAATTGGAACTCGATCCTGAGGAACTCAAGTGGTTGGGACAAGACGAAGACGGAAGCGAGGTTTATTTTATGGTCCTTACGCAATCTAAAGTTGACGAACTAAAAAGTCTTCCATTCATTAAAGCTGTTGATTACCTGGCGGCCGAATCCCGCGGAGATTTGTTTCCAAAGTCAAAGACATATTCGTCTACATGGTCAGCAGATGACTTTGGTCCTTTAATCATTCCCAAAGAAGGAATGACGATAGCGATCAATGATTCAACACTCGCTTTCTACGGGTCCACTATACGGGATTATGACCAAAATCAGAATGTGGTACTGACTGACAGCACACTTACTATCGGCGGTAAGGCAATCAAGGAATACACGTTTAACCAGGATTATTACTTCATGATGGGCGACAATCGTCACAACTCCCATGATTCAAGATTCTGGGGATTCGTTCCGGCAGATCACATTGTTGGAAAAGCATTCTTCATCTGGTTGTCAATCGACAAGTATGCAGATTTTGTGCATAAGATAAGATGGGGAAGGTTTTTTAATCTGATTCGCTAAAAGCGGAAAGTAGAAAGTGTAAAGCAGAAAGCAGAAAGCGTAACGCACTACCAATCTATTTCGCGTAACCCCTTACTCCTCAAATACTCATTTGTTTTACTAAACGGTTTGCTTCCGTAAAAGCCACGTTCAACCGAAAATGGTGAGGGATGAGCTGACTTTATTACATAATGTTTTTTTTCATCAATCATCTGCCCCTTCTTTTGAGCATAAGCGCCCCAAAGTATAAAGACGATACTTTCCTTTCTATCGGATATCTCCCGGATGACACTGTCGGTAAATATTTCCCATCCTTTATTTTGATGAGAACCTGGTGTACTTTCTTTGACCGTCAACGTTGCATTTAGCAAGAGCACACCTTGCTTTGCCCATCGCTCGAGGTTACCTGACTCCGGAATCGGCTTGCGCAGATCATTTCTCAGTTCTTTAAAAATATTTACTAGTGAGGGAGGCACCTTTACGCCGTCATGAACCGAGAAGCAAAGTCCATTTGCCTGACCGGGACCGTGATAAGGATCCTGACCAATGATCACAACTTTTACATCTTCAAAATGACAAGCATCAAAGGCATGAAAGATTTCACTGACGGGGGGATAAACTACTCCCGACTTATATTCGCCCTTGACAAATTCAATAAGTTGGATGAAGTAGGGTTTTTCGAATTCAGATAAAAGGCTCTTTTTCCAGGATGCGTCTATTTTTACCTCGCTAGCCATATACGTTGTTAAAATCACAAGAACGGTTGAAAAATCGAAAAAAATGATATTTTTGACTTACATGGTTACCGAAGTCACAAAAGGGATTAAAGTTACAGTGGAGACTGAGTATCAGCCCTCCTACTCGAGCCCGAGTCAGTACCACTATGTTTTTACCTACCGGATTACCATCGAGAATGGCGGTGATTTTACCATTCAGCTGATGCGAAGAAAATGGAATATATATGATGCGGGATTTATGTCGCGAGAGGTTGAGGGTGAAGGTGTTGTTGGTCAACAGCCAGTACTTGAGCCAGGTCAGATCCATCAGTATGTATCCGGATGCAATTTGAAATCAGGGATAGGAAAAATGGTTGGCACTTACCTCATGGAGCGCATAGTAGACGGAACTACCTTTCAAGTCAACATTCCTGAATTCAGCATGGTGGCACCGATGAGATTGAATTAACGTTAAAAAAAATACTGGCCACGGATGCCACTGATTTGCACTGATCATGCGGGAAAATAAAATTCACGGATGCAGCAAGCTGCCAGTTCGAGCGACGGCGGCTTCCCGCCAATCCGTGGCTTGTTTCTCAGACTCAAAGAATTTCTCGAATTTTATTTGTGAAAATCTGTGCAATCAGTGGCAAAAAGGCTGACGAATTGCGACCTTAATATGACTCTGTTTTATTGGAAAGGGAGTTCGATAGCTCTCCAACATCAGGATAACTAAATAATATTAAAAATTGCTTCCCTCATATCATCAGCTAAAATCATTTCTATCTCATTGGCTTCAGGAAGTTGACGACCATTCCGTTCATTCTCCTTATTTCTACGATCTCTATACAAAGACCGTCGCGAAGCCAAACAGACCCGACATTGAAAAGCTTCAGAAATTAAGGTCAACGCTCCTTGATAATGATACCCTGTTATCCATCACGGATCTTGGATCCGGGGGTAGAAAAAATCCACAGATTGAAAGAACTATTGCCGACGTGGCATCAACCAGTTTGTCGCCAGCTAAGATCGCATTATTTTATCTCGATCTAATAAATCATACCAAGGCAAAACGTGTTGTCGAACTTGGAACTTCGCTAGGCCTAACAACATTGTATCTCGCGCAGAAGAAAGACGCTATGATCTACACGTTTGAAGGAAGTCATGCTATCGCCAATGCTGCGTTGACCAATTTTGAATGGGCGGATCAAAAGAATATTGAACTGATTGAAGGTAACATCGATGCAACGCTACACCGCTTTCTGGAGCAAACGCAAAAAATCGATTTCGCATTGATTGACGCAAATCATTTGTATGGACCTACTATCCGTTACTATCAACAATTAACGAAGCGCCTCACAGAGAAAAGCATTGTCATCATTGATGACATCCATCGTTCGCCTGAAATGGAAAAAGCATGGCGAGAGATCAAAACCGACGTATTGGTATACGGAAGTGTTGACCTGTATCAGTTTGGTATTTTGCTATTTGAACCAGCGCTTAACAAGCAACATTTCATCTGGTCATTGAAATGATACAGCTATCTAGTACTTTTGAAACGTTAAAACACTATCAATGGAGTCAGTTCAACCCA
Organism: Cytophagales bacterium; assembly: GCA_038241465.1. GTDB lineage: Bacteria > Bacteroidota > Bacteroidia > Cytophagales > Cyclobacteriaceae > ELB16-189. Next base: position 6,700 of record JBBRFP010000029.1, read on the forward strand.
CGGAGCCAAAAAAGAGTAGCAACAAAGCAGGAATTATCATCGCCCTGTTGTTGATTGTGATTATTATACAGAGTGTAAAGATCTATCTGGACTATAACGATAAAGCTCAGATCATCGAGCAAAAAGCCAATGTCGAGGAAGATCTGGCCAGCACAATGCAGCGTTTGAAAGAAATTCAAACAGAGTTGGACCAGAAAATTGTAGAGATCAAAAAGCTTGGCGGGGACGTTACCGAGCTTGAACAGGCAAAGGCTGAGATCAACGCCCAGCTGAAACGCAATGTTGCCAAAAGTTCTAAAGCCATAAAGGAATTAAAAGACAGAGTGCAGGGATATGAAGAGCTACTGAAGATCAAGGACGATGAAATCGAAAAACTTCAATCGGCTAATAAAGAATTGTTCACTGAAAACAAGCAGCTTAAAACACAGAAGAATGTATTGAATGATTCCATCAATAAGTTGTCAACCACGAAACAGGAATTAGCAACCAAAGTTGCGATTGCAAGTCAGTTGAAAGCCGAGAATGTTATTGTTATGGCTGTTAGCAACAAAGGCAAAGAGCGAGAATCGCCATTCAAGAACCGTCAGCTTGAAAAGATAAAAGTTGATTTTAATCTTGCAGATAACAAAGTCGCACCAGTAGAAGGTAAGAAAATTTTTATCAGGGTCATTGACGAAAACGGCCAGGTGATCTTTGATGTAGCAAAAGGTTCGGGCACGTTCATGCTCAATGACAAAGAAGAATTCTATACCGCCATTCAGGAGATCCTTTTTGACAACACCCGTCAAAAGCTGACGTTCTTCTACACGAAGGGATCTGAATATGCATCCGGGAATTACACGATCGAGATTTATGCGGATAGTTACCAAATAGGCAGTGCGCAGTTTGCGGTGAAGTAGGTTTATGCATGGCGCAACACTGCCTTAACCTACTAAAATGAAGATCCAACTACTATTTTTTTGTGTATTGCCCTTGTTCCTTTCCTGTACGAAAACAGAAGAGCAGGCGGTCGAACCTGAAGAGTTTTTAAAAGACCACGCGACTTTTCCGGTAGGTGCTGCAATTGACTATGGGCTTTTAAAAGACAACAGTCAATATAGAAACGTCCTCCGCAGAGAGCACACCAGTATTACAGCAGAAAATGCAATGAAATGGAATTCTACCCATCCCCAACAAGATGTCTACAATTTTAAAGATGCTGATTATATAGTCGAATTTGCCCAGTCACAGGGGCAACGAATTCATGGTCATACTCTCCTTTGGTATCAATTTCAGAATATCAGTTGGGTAAAAAACTTTCAGGGCGATTCTGCAGCATGGGAACAGTTGTTGAAGAATCATATTCAAACTCTGGTAGGCCACTTTAAGGGCAAAGTTTCCTCTTGGGATGTTGTGAATGAAGCGTTCAGAGATGACGATGGATCACTTCGCGTTCTCGACAAAGATCCGGGAACCTTTGATGATGGTTGTTTGTTTGCCAGAAAAGTTGGCCGTGATTACATCGCACGATCTTTCCGATATGCTCACGAGGCCGACCCCGATGCCTTGTTATTTTACAATGAGTACGGACAGGAATGGAGTTCAAAAAAAATACAGTCAATATTAACGATGGTTGCCGATTTCAAAAATCGTGGCGTACCGATTCACGGTCTCGGAATCCAAATGCATATTGATATAAATACGCTTAATACTGGAATTGAGAATGCGATCCGTCAGCTCGCGGCTACAGGATTAAAAATTCATATTTCTGAATTAGACATCCGTGTGAATCCAAACAATAGCAGCACGTTCGCATACACGGACGCTCTCCAAAGTGCACAGGCAGAAAAGTTCAAGTTCGTCGTGAAAACCTATCGATCGCTTGTACCAGCCAGTCAGCAATTTGGAATTACAACCTGGAATGTATCCGACAATGACAGTTGGATAATTAGCTATCTTAAGAAGATTGACTATCCCCTTTTATTCAACAGCAGCTATCAGAAAAAAAAGAGCTACGCAGGTTTTTTACAAGGTTTAAAAGAATAAAGTACTTGTTGCCATTTCAAAAATGGAAGGAATTATTGCTTCATTAGTAGGTTTCACAATTGAATACGAACGACTGCGGAAGGTGCAAAAGATTTTTGACCCACCGTTTTAATTTAAATATTGGAAGTTTTCCTGGTGTTAATAATTATCGCATCTTGAGAACTGATTCATGGGCTTTTTGTTACGTTGCGCATCGGCTACGGGCTACACTTGCTTTTCAAAAAACGCCCCGTCCACGAGCGCCTCAAGCCGTCTCGCATGACCAGCGAAGAGTGACAAGGCGTTGAAAGACGCCTGGAAAAGAGCCGTCTGATGAAGATTTTTTAGGTGTCCAGTAAGTGTTTAGTAAGTGTTTAGTAAGTGTCGAGTAAGTGTCGAGTAAGTGATCAGTAAGTGATCAGTAAGTGATCAGTAAGTAACACCTTCCAGAAGCTACTGCATTAGTAAACCATGTGATCAAGAAGGTGCCTGCAGGCCTTCATTCACAGTTGCAGACCCACGACGGCGATTCCCAGTGTCCATTTGAGATACCCGACCGATGCCCAAAATGCAGCCTACGCAGCAAAAAAGCCCAAATTTCCCGAAATAAGCACTCTCAAGAGGTTTTTGAAAGTTTTCTTCTCTGAACGCGGATTTCTCTGTAATTTCGCACCCTAATTTTAAAAACAATTAATAAACATGAACAATTACGAGACGGTATTCATTCTAAATCCCGTTTTGTCTGAAGATCAGGCAAAGGATACTGTTGAGAAGTTCGTGAAGGTGTTGGGCAATCAAAAAGCCAACGTAATTAATGTAGAGCAATGGGGACTTAAAAAGATGGCTTATCCCATCCAAAAGAAGTCTACCGGTTTTTACAACCTGATCGAATTCGCAGCAGCTCCTGAAACTATTGCCACCCTTGAGACAGAATACAGACGGGACGAGTCAGTTATGAGATTTCTGACGATCAGCCTTGACAAGTTTGCAGCAGAGTATAACACTCGCAGACGTAAAGGTGAATTCAACAAGAACAAAGACAAAAAAGCTCCGGTACAAAGAAGAGAAAGGGAGGATTCTAAATCATGACATTAGTAAACGAACCTGTAAAGCGCGCAGAGATTAAACCTAAGTACTGCCGCTTCAAGAAAAACGGTATCAAGTATATCGATTATAAGAACCCTGACTTCCTTATGAAGTTTGTAAACGAGCAAGGAAAAATTCTTCCAAGCCGTTTGACAGGCAATAGCTGGAAGTACCAGAAGAAGGTTGCTCAGGCGATCAAGCGTGCGCGTCAAATCGCGTTGCTCCCTTACCTTGGTGACTCATTAAAATAACCTTTAACGTAACTGACAATGGAAATAATATTAAAACAGGACGTACAAGGACTTGGCTACAAGAATGACGTGGTTAAAGTAAAACCAGGTTACGGAAGAAACTTCCTTATACCTAACGGTTCTGCAATAATCGCCAATGATTCCAACAAGCGCATGATTGCTGAAAACGTGCGTCAGGTAGCTCACAAAGCTGCCAAGATCAAGGATGAAGCGGTTGCATTGGCTGGGAAGCTTGGCGACATCACAGTAGTGTTAAAGACCAAAGCTGGTGAAACCGGCAAAATCTTCGGAGCCATCACTTCACTTCAGGTTTCTGAAGCACTGAAGGCTAAAGGATTTGATGTGGATCGTAAGAAGATCATCTTCAAAGAACAACCAAAAGAACTAGGCGAATACACAGCCAATCTCGACCTTCACAAAGAAGTGAAGCATGAGATTAAGGTGAAGGTAGAAGCAGAGTAATCTTACCCATATTGATAGAGACCACTCGTGAGAAATCAGGGGTGGTTTTTTTATGACCACCACATCCCTGCCTTTGCCGGCAGGCAGGGATGTGGTTTTTTACTTCTTCTCAATCTGACCCACCAGATCCTTATACCAACTCTTTCCATACTTGCGAATAAGTGGCTCTTTCAAAAACTTATAGAGTGGAATTCCCAGCGCACTTCCAAGCTTGCAAGCATCTGCACAGATGTTCCATTTGCTGTAGTTAACTGCTTCAAATCCTTTCTTCTTTGTGATTCTGATCGGATATAGATGACAAGAGATCGGCTTTCGAAACTTCGTTTTGCCATCCAGATAGGCCTGCTCTATTCCACATTTCAATATGCCCTTGTCATCGTACAACGCATAAGCGCATTCCCTTCCGGCGATGGTCGGGGTGGAGTAGTCACCATCCTCGTCTAATATGTATGGCCCTTGCTCTTTGATCGCTTGTCTCCCAGCTTCGGTCAGATATGGCGCAATCTCTTTTTGGATCTTCCGCATGACCGGAAGCTCATCCTCATCGAGCGGCGCACCGAGGTCCCCCTCCACGCAGCAGGCTCCTTTGCATTTTTCAAGATGACAGACGAATTCTATTGACTTGATGTCATCTGAAACGAGAATATCTCCTACTTGTAGCATCGTGCAAAGATAGGTTACAAGTTGCTGGGTGCAAGTTGCAGGAGCTTGCGCCAGTGAAGGTGCGCCAGCCTCCCTGCAAGCTGCAACTGAAAATCTGCAACTAAAAACCTGATTAGTTTCCAAATTCACATTCACAAAACTCAAAATTCGACCATAGGTGTTAACTTGCGCATGAGAATTTTTGAATGGATTATCTGAATACGTTAAACCCTCCCCAACTCGAGGGTGTCATCAATACAGAAGGGCCTTGCATGCTGATTGCCGGAGCAGGCTCCGGAAAAACACGGGTCCTCACCTATCGCATTGCCCATCTCATGAGCAAAGGCGTTGATCCCTTCAATATCATGGCACTCACATTCACAAATAAGGCGTCACGGGAAATGCGCGAGCGCATTGAACACGTGGTAGGTCATGACGCCCGCAATCTTTGGATGGGGACATTTCACTCCGTTTTTGCGCGAGTCCTGAGAGGCGAAGCAC